>DATKAB010000077.1 GCA_035498555.1 Candidatus Sulfotelmatobacter sp. | reverse complement strand
CCCACTCAGTGTCCGCGAGATTCTGAAAGCGAGGCTGTTCCCGGAGCGTGTGGGGTTGCCTTACCCCTGGGACGACTACTACTGGAGGAGGATACCAACCAGCCGGATCCCGAATGCCCGACGGCACTCGCTCAGCCTGGCCGTCTAGCGGAAAACCGACAGCAGATCGACCGTGCGACGATCCGGCCGTCAACATTCTGCGCTGCACAATCGAACGTTCAGAATGGCCCGGATGTGTGGTAGACGTACCGCGGTTGAGACAGGTTTCCTCCCTCTCATGGAAAATCGGGCTTGAGGATCTATTTCGAGCTGCTCGTCATCCATCTCCGCCGGAAGATCTTCATGCTGCTTCCGAACCGGCTGCGCATCCGCATGCTGCGCCAGGACGGCGTGAAGGTCGGCGAGGATTGCCTGGTCCACACGCCCTACTTCTCCACGGAGCCCTATCTGATCGAGATCGGCAATCACGTCGCGATCTCGGCCGGGACCGAGTTCATCACGCATGACGCGGTGGGCTGGATGTTCCCCGACCATCCCAACATGGGTCTGTTCGGCACGATCAAGGTCGGCGACAACACCTTCTTCGGGCTCAAGTGCCTGATCCTGCCCGGCACCAGCATTGGAAGAAACTGCGTGATCGGCGCCGGTTCGGTGGTGCGTGGCGCGATTCCCGATGATTCGGTGGTGATGGGCAATCCCGCTCGAGTCGTGATGAAGACTTCGCTGCTGAAGCAGCTGCTGGTGCACAGCCGCAATCGCCTCGAGACCCACCTGTTCTCGTCTCCGGAGAAGCGCCGGGCGCTCTGCCAGCACTTCGGGATCGAATAGCCGACCGCCGGGAAACGCGAGCTCCGGACCCGACCCCACTCGGGGACCGGAGTCGTCGAGGAGGGTGCCGCCGCCCGAATCAGCGCGTTTCGGCGGCTGCGGTGGGATCCGGTACGTAGCGCAGGTAGGGACGCTGTTCGCGCCAGCCTTCCGGATACTTCTTTCGGGCTTCGTCGTTGGAAACCGCCGGCAGGATGATGACATCCTGACCCGGCTTCCAGTCCGCCGGCGTCGACACCTGATGATTGCTGGTGAGCTTGAGCGAATCGACGGCGCGCAAGATCTCGGCGAAGTTCCTGCCGGTGCTCTGCGGATAGGTGATCATGAGCCGGACTTTCTTGCTGCTGTCGATCACGAACACCGAACGCACCGTCACGTTCTCGCTGGCATTGGGATGGATCATGTCGTAGGCGAGCGCGATCTTGCGCTCGGGATCGGCAATCAGAGGGAAATTGAGCTTCACGCCCTGCGTCTCCTCGATGTCGCGTGACCAGCCTTCGTGCTCCCGGACCCCATCCACGCTGAGCCCGATCACCTTGACGCCGCGCCGCTCGAATTCCGGTTTGAGCCGCGCGACCGCACCGAGCTCGGTGGTACACACCGGCGTGAAATCCTTGGGGTGAGAGAACAGGACGGCCCACTGGTCTCCCATCCATTCATGAAAGCGGATTTCACCCTCCGTCGACGAGGCGACGAAGTCGGGTGCGAGATCACCGATGCGAACGCTCATGGCGTTCCTCCCGGGTCTGGGTTCGGATTGTGCGGCCGGGGCTGGCGGCGAGCGGGAGCCGAAACTCCGCACGCTTCGCCGGATGCGGGGATTTGATGCGCCGAACTCATTCGGGCTGCGGAGCTTCGAGCCCCAGCGCCTCCCCAACCGCTCTCAGCCTGGTAAGTAAATGCGGTACAACAGGTTGGACTTGGAGATCGGTTCCTGACTTGCGTTCCGGGCCGCTCATGCCGATAATGCTGGCGCCTTCGGTTGCAGTGGATGTGCGAGCAGCCTTCGACGCCACCCAGGGTTTCTTGGGTGGTTTTTGTTGTGCGGCCGACCTGCGAGCACCGAAGCACCCGGTCACGTGGACCGGGCGCGGCCGCCGCGTGTGGGCGGTGTTACATGGGCTTTCGGGCCCAGATTCAAGGAGTCTTCAGTGGCTAGTGGCACAGTGAAGTGGTTCAACGAAGCGAAGGGTTTTGGTTTCATCTCGCAGGAAGGCGGCGAGGACGTGTTCGTTCACTTCTCGGCGATTCAGGGTGAGGGTTTCAAGACCCTGGCCGAGGGTGAGCGGGTCGAATTCGACGTCACGCGCGGACCGAAGGGTCTGCAGGCGTCGAGCGTTCGCCGCGTGAGCTAATCGCTCGGGGTACCGCTTCACGTTCGAGGGCGGCGCGCAAGCGCCGCCCTCGTCGTTTCCCCCCCCGAAGCTCGATCACATCAATTGCCGGGAGCGCAGGCTCACCACGCCGCGCTGCGCCACGATGACATGATCGAGCACCTGGATGCCGACCAGCTCCCCGACCTCGACCAGTCGCCGGGTGATGGAGAGATCCTCTTCGCTCGGCTCGGGATCTCCGCTCGGGTGGTTGTGCACCAGCACCACGCTCGCGGCCGAGTGCAGGATCGCCGGCAGGAAGACTTCACGGGGATGAACGATCGAAGCGTTGAGGCTGCCGATCGAGACGATCTCGCGCGCTTGAAGCTCGTGCCGCGCGTTGAGCAGCAGCACCGCGAAATGTTCCTTCCGCGCCCGCGCCAGGTCGCGCGCCTGCGCCAGCACGTCCTCGGGCCCACGAATCGGCGCCTGAGCCGCTTCGCGCTCCACGGCGCGGCGGCCCAGCTCGAAGGCCGCGGTGAGCGCTGCCGCGCGCGCCGGCCCGATCCCGGAGACGCGCAGCCAGCGGGGGAACGGCCAGCGCGCAAGCTCGGCGGGCCGGAATCGCGACAGCCGCCGACCGATTCTCTGAGCGCTTCGGCCCGCGCTGCCCGAGCCGAGCACCAGCGCCAGCAGCTCGGCATCGGCCAGCGCCGTGGCCCCGTGCGCTCCGAGTTTCTCGCGAGGCCTTTGAGTTCGAGGCGGCGCGCCGGGCGCAGGAGGCTCGGGGGTCAGGGAATCGTTCAGAATTCCGCTTCCTCCTTCCTCGTGCTTCCGTGGCGCGCGAAGCTCCGCCATAATGAGCAGCCTCGACGGGCCCCTCGGCTGTATCCGGAATCCCACTCACTGGAGTCTCGAGCATGCGTCGTGCCGGTTTCCTAGCCGCGATCCTGACCGCGATCCTGGGCGCTTCCTCGACCGCCTCCGCCGCGGTCTCGGGCGTCGACCTGATCAATGGAATCGGCCTGATCGACTATTCACGCGCACCCCACATGAGAGTCGGCGACTGGGTCAAGTACCACGTCACCTCGAGCAGCGAGATGGGTGAGAGCGACGACTACGTCGTGACCATCTTGATCGCCGGCGAGGAGCGCTTCTGGGGCGAAGACTGCTTCTGGGTGGAGACCTGGACCGAGCCCAAGGACAAGCCGACCCGCGGAGTGGCGACCCTGATGTCCTACGGTGTGTTCTCGGACAGCTTCCCGAACATCCGCTCCCAGTACTACATGCGGAAGACCGTCGAAGGGGCGGAAGACAACGGCCAGCTGATCGAGGAAGTGGTGCGCCGTCCCGCCAGCACCATCCGAAAGCGCGGCTGGCTCTACGAAGGCCTCGACGTGAAGATCGACTCCCTGTCCCCGGACACGGTTTCGGTGCCGATGGGATTGTTCCAGTGCGATCGGGTGCGCACCGCCGAAGGAAAGGGCGCGACCCTCGATCACGCCGACAGTTCGGTGTACACCGAGCTGCGCGAGACTCGGGTGTCGTTCCTCACCCCGAAGATTCCGGTCACCGGGCTCGCGCGAGAGACCATCGAGAAGCTGATCCGGCGTCGAAGCTGGGCGATCGGCCACTCCCAGGAGAGTCAGAAGCTCAACACCATGGATCGCTCGCTCGGCGACGCGCGATTGGTCGCCTTCGGCTCGGGCATGCAGGGAAGGATCCTTCCCGCCGAGCGGCAGAAGAGTCTGAAGCAGCTGGATGCGGCGGCGGCCAGCGCTTCGCCGGCGAAGGCAACGGGCGCGAAACCGGCTGCCTCGAAGTCCGCGGGCGGCAAGCCGCCGGGCGCGAAGTCGACCGGATCGAAGCCGGCGAGCCCCAAGCCGGCGAGCGTTGCTCCGAAGAGCTGAGCGCGGCCCGCGGGCGCGGCGCGGAGTGCGCTACTCGAACAGCCCGCGCGCGAACGCCGCGGGGTCGAAGCGCTCCCAGTCCTCGAGGCCTTCACCCATTCCCACCACGCTGATCGGCAGTCGGAGCTGATCCGCGATCGCGATCACCGCGCCGCCGCGCGCCGTGCCGTCCAGCTTCGTGAGTCCCAGGCTGGTGACCGGGACCGCCTTCGTGAACTCGCGCGCCTGGGCGAGCCCGTTCTGGCCGACGGTTGCGTCGAGCACGAGCAGAACGTGATGCGGCGCGCCCGGCACCACCCGGCCCGCGACGCGCGCGACCTTCTGCAGCTCGGCCATCAGGTTGTGGCGGGTGTGCAACCGTCCGGCGGTGTCGACCAGCGCGACCTCGCAGCCACGCGCCTTCGCCGCGCTGAGCCCGTCGTGCACCACCGCGGCCGGGTCGGTGCCGTCGCGTGCGCGCACCCACTCCACCCCGGCGCGCTTCGCCCACACTTCGAGCTGATCCGAGGCGGCGGCGCGAAAGGTGTCGGCGGCGATCAGCAGCGTGCGCCGTCCCTCGCGCGCGAATCCGGCCGCGAGCTTGCCGGCGAAGGTGGTCTTGCCGACGCCGTTGACGCCGATCAGCAGCGCCACCCACGGCTTCGGCGGATCGGGGGCGCCCGCCTCGAGCGGGTCCGGAGGCGCGAAACGCGCCGAGCGCTCGGCCAGCAGCGCGGCCGCGGTGCGTTCCAGGGCCTGGCGGAGGTCGAGATCGGGAGCGCTCTTCAGCTCGCGCTCGGCCAGCGACATCAGGCGCTCGGTGGCCGACGGACCGACGTCGGCGGCGAGCAAGGTCTCTTCGAGTCGCTCCCGGGTCGCGGCGTCCACCGGGCCGCGATGCGCGAGCAGCGCGCCCAGACCCTGCTCGACGCGCTCGCGCGTCTTGCGCAGGCTTTCGCGGAATCGGTCCCAGAGGTTCATCGCTCAGTCGCAGGAAACCGGGCGGAGTTCAGATCGTCGGGCGCGGGGCAGAGAGGACGAGGGGCACGGTGCTCTCCTGGCGTACTCCGCAGCGTGACTCATCCAAAATGGGTGCCCCGACGACCCGGCGCAGAGATCGGCGATCCGGACTCTGCCTAAACCGCGGCGGGTTCCGCCTCCTCCGCCTCGCGCCGGACCGAGGCGTCCGCGCCGTCGAATCGCACCGAGACCAGCTTCGAGACCCCCAGCTCCTGCATGGTCACACCGTAGAGGCAGCGAGCCGCCTCCATGGTCTTCTTGTTGTGGGTGATCACCACGAACTGGGTACGGGTGCTGAACCGATCCAGCATGCGCAGGAAGCGGTCGACGTTGGCATCGTCGAGTGGCGCATCCACCTCGTCGAGCAGACAGAAAGGCGACGGCTTCACCAGGTAGATGGCGAACAGCAGGGCGATCGCAGTCAGCGCCCGCTCGCCGCCCGACATGAGGCTGATGCTCTGGAGGTGCTTGCCGCGCGGCTTGGCGGCGATCTCGATCTCGCACTCGAGGGGATCTTCTCCCGACATCCGCAGCTCGGCGTCGCCTCCCTCGAACAAGGTGGTGAAGATCTCGCGGAAGTGGATCTGCACCTGGCCGAAGGTGTCGCGGAACAGCTGGCTCGCGGTGACGTTGATCTTGTCGATCGCCTCAAGCAACTGCGCCCGGGCACTGGTGAGGTCTTCGCGCTGCCGGGTGAGGAACTGGTAGCGCTCCTTCTTGCGCGAATATTCCTCGACCGCCAGCAGATTGACGGCACCCAGCGTGCGGAAGCGCTCGCGCGACTCGTCGAGCTTCCGGGCCGCCTCCTCCGGGTTCCAGCCCTCGGGCTTCAACGGCGGCTGCCATTCGGCGGGGTTCAGCTGATATTCGGTGCGCAGGCGCTCGAAGGTCAGCTCCAGCTCGGAGTGTGCCTGCAGGCGGCCGAGCTCGATCTGGTGGAGCAGCTCGGAGAGCTCGGTCTGCTCGAACCGTCGCTGACGTGCCTGGTCTTCGAGCGCGCGGGCCTCCTCCTTGAGCGTGTTGAAGCGCGTTTGCAGCTCGACCACGCGGTCGCGCTGTCCGGCTTCGGACTCGAGCAGGCCGGTGAGCCCGGAGTTCAGGCCGCTCACCTCGGCCTCGATCTCGGCCACGGTCTGGAGCGCCGAGCGCTCTTCGGTCCGCCGGCCCTCGATCGTGGCCTCGAGCTCGCGCCGCGTCTGTTCACAGCGCGCCCAGGTCGCCTGCCATTCGCCCTCTTCCCGAGCCAGGCGCAGCAGCGCCTCGCGGTGACCGGTCGCGACCGCGGCCGCCTGGTCGCGACGCCTCTCGAGTTGACGCACATCGCCGTCGAGGTCGCTCAGTTGCGAGCGAGCGCGATCCATCTGCTGCTGGTACTCGGCAAGATCGCGCTCGGCCTCTGCCAGCGTGCGCGCCAGCGTCTCGAGCTCGGCGACGAACGTCGCCACCTCGCGCGCTCGATCGTCGCGCTCGCTCTCGGCCCAGCGGCGCTCGCGCTCCGCAGCCTCGTAGTCGCGATCGAGGCGATCGAGCGCGCTTCGCCGCGCGTCGCGCTCCGATTCGGCCATGCCGCGATCGGCCAGCCGGTCACGTCGCTCGCCCTGCAGCGCCTCGCCCTCGCGCGCCGCCGCTTCGAGCGCCAGCCCCAGCTCGGCCATCTGGCCGCTCAGCTCACGGATCTGCTGCTCGCGATGGAGCAGCCCGCCCTCGGCGCGCGCTCCCGCGCGCACCCGGCCGCGCTCCCAGACCTCGCCGTCGAGGCTCACGAAGCGCAGGCCGCTCTCGGATCGCAGCGCCAGCTCGGCCGCCACCGCGCGATCCTGGACCACCATCACCGAGCCCAGCAGGCGCTCGACCAGCGGGCGGAAGCGCGCCGTGCAGCGCACCAGATCCGAGGCGCGGCCGAGCACGCCGTCGGCTTCGGGCGCGGCGGCCGGATGCGAGGCGGCGATCGCGCTCAGGTCCACCAGGGTGGCGCGGCCGGCAGCCAGCGCCCGCAGGCGGTCGAGCGCCCCATCCACCGCCGCCCGATCCTCGCAAAGCACGAATGCCGCCGCCTCGCCCAGCGAGGCCTCGAGCGCGTCGAGGTAGCGGGCGGGTACCTCGAGCACGTCGGCGACCACGCCGATCAGCCCGGCCGGCCGTTCGCCACCGCCGAGCAGCGCCTTGACTCCCTCCGACACGCCCTCGAACTCGCGCTTCAGCTCGAGCAGGGTGTGGAGCCTCGACTCGACCGCCGCCGAATCCTGGCGCAGCTTCGCCACCAGCTCGAGCCCCAAGCGCTCGCGCTCCGCGAGCTCGGTGAGGCGCCCTTCCACGCCGTTCAGAGCGCGTTCGGCCTCGTCGAGCTCGACTTCCAGCCCGGCGCGGCGTTCGCGGGCGCTCGTCATCGCGTGTTCCAACTGTTCGAGCCGGGTCTCGAGCTCGAACCGCCGGCGCTCGGTGGCCTCGCGGCGCTCGTTCAGCGATGACTGCCGCTCACGCGCGCGCTCGGAGGCGCCGCGTTTCTCGGCCTCGATTGAGAACAGGTCGAGCGAAAGTTGTTTCTGCTCGATGGCGACCGAGCGGCGCTCGCGCAGCTCGGCCTCGACCGCCTGCAGCGACCGCTCCGCGTCCTCGCTCGCGGTCTGCGCCCGCTCGCGGTCCTCGCCGAGCGCGGCGCGGCGGGCCTCGGCCTCTCGCTCCCTCTCCACGGTTTCCGCGAGCCGCTCACCCAGGCGGGCGCTCTCGTTGCCGGCTTCGCTGGCGCGCCTCGTCAGGCCATCGGCGCGCTCGCGCAGCAACACCACCTGATGCTCGGCCCGGGTGCGCGCGTCCTCGCGATCACGCAGACCACCCTGCGCGGTCGACAGCTCGCGCTCCAGCTCGAGCAGCGACAGCTTGAGATCGTTGAGCCGCGCCTCGAGCGCGTCGAGCCCGGTGGTGACGCCCTCGCGCCGCACCGCTTCCTCCTGCCACTGTTCGCGCGCCTCGGTCTCCTTCGCGCGCAGGCTCTCGATGCTGTCGGCGGTGAGCAGCAGATCGAGGTCGCGGATCTCGTCGCGCAGTCGCTGGTGCTTGCGGGCCTTGCCCACCTGCCGTGCCAGCGAGCGCAGCTCGCGCTCGATCTCGAACACGATGTCGCTGAGGCGGGTGAGATCGGTTTCGGTGGCGTCGAGCTTCGCCAGCGCCTCCTTCTTGCGTGACTTGTACTTGGTGATGCCCGAGGCCTCCTCGAACAGGAAACGGCGATGGCCGGTGTTGTCGGAGAGGATGTGATCCACCATCGACCGCTCGATCACCGAGTAGGCGTGGCTGCCCATGCCGGTGTCGAAGAACAGATCGCGAATGTCGCGCAGCCGGCAGGGCGTCTTGTTGAGGAAGTACTCCGACATGCCGGAGCGAAACACCCGGCGAGAGACCGTGACTTCAGAGAATTCGGTGGGGAGAATGCCGCGGTCGTTCTTGAAGGTGAGGTGGACCTCGGCCATGCCGAGCGGCTTGCGGGTGGGGCAGCCGTTGAAGATCACGTCCTCCATCGAGTCGCCGCGCAGCTGCTTGGCGCTCTGTTCGCCCATCACCCAGCGGATGGCGTCGGAGACGTTGGTCTTGCCGCAGCCGTTCGGGCCGATGACGCCGGTAATGCCGTCGCCGAACAGCACCTCGGTCTTGTCGACGAACGACTTGAAGCCCTGGAGCTCCAGTCTGTGCAGAAACATCCGTGTCCCCTCTGGTTCGGCGCCCGCCAAGAAGCGGGGCCACGGCGGCGCCAACCCCGGGTGAGCCCTTCGCTTCCCTGCGAGGAGGCGGCTATGGCCGCATTTGGAGCATCCCTAGACTGCCTTGACCGGTGAAAGTACCGGCCAAAGCTCGCGACGGCAAACGAAAATTGAGCGGCCGACCCGGGTACCGAGACCGGCCCGAGCCGTCAGCGGACGGCGCGCGCGACTGCTCCGGCGACCACTTCGAGGTCGGCATCGAACAGGGTGCGAACGTCGAGCCGGAATCGGCCGGCCCGGATCGTGCCGAGCAGCGGCGGTTCGCCCGCGCGCACTCGTCCCTCGAGTTCCCGGGCGCTCATCCCGGGCAGCGCGACCTCGACCAGCCAGTCGGTGAGCCGCGCGCCGGGAAGCGAGCCCCCCCCGACCTCGCCCTCGCCGCGCGCGAGCTTCAGTTCGGCCGCCGGGAGCGCGGCCTTCAGCAGCGCGGCGAGCCGCTCGGCGCGAGCGCGCAGCTCGGGCTCCCCCGCGCGCAGCATGGCCAGCGCCGGAATCTCGCGCACCGCGCGCTCGGGATCGGCGTAGAGCGGGAGCGTCGCGGCGAGTGCGGCGAGCGCCAGCTTGTCGGGACGCAGGGCGCGGGCCAGCGGCGCCGCGGCTGCTCGCTCGACGTAGCGCCGCCGGCCGATCAGCAGCCCGGCCTGGGCGCCGCCCAGCAGCTTGTCGCCCGAGAAGGTGACGACGTCGGCGCCGGCGGCGAGGCTTTCGGCCGCGGTCGGCTCGTGCTCGAGGCCGACGGTGGCGAGATCGAGCAGCGCGCCGCTGCCCAGATCCTCGATCAAGGGCAGGCGCCGGCGGTGAGCGAGCGCGGCCAGCTCGGGGAGCTCGGGGCGCGCGGTGAAGCCGCGCACGCGAAAATTGCTGGGATGGACGCGCAGCACTGCAGCGACGTCATCGTGACGCTCGAGCGCGCGCTGGTAGTCGCGCAGGTGCGTGCGATTGGTGGTGCCGACCTCGATGAGCCGCGCGCCGCTCTGCTCCATGATCTCGGGCACGCGGAACGAGCCGCCGATCTCGACCAGCTCGCCCCGGGAAACGATCACGCCGCGACCTCGCGCCAGCGCCGACAGCGCGAGCAGGATCGCGGCGGCGCCGTTGTTCACCACCACCGCGGCCTCGGCCCCGGTCAGGCGCCCGATCCATTCCTGGACCGCAATGCCGCGCTGCCCCCTCCGGCCGGTCACCAGGTCGTACTCGAGATTGCAGTACCCGGACGCGACCTCGTGGATCGCACGGCTCGCCGGCGCCGCCAACGGCGCGCGGCCGAGATTGGTATGAAGCACGATCCCGGTGGCGTTGAGCACCCGCCGCAGGGGCGGCCGCCCCTCGCGTCGCGCCCGTTCGGCGGCAAGGCCGGCCAGCGCCGCAGGACTCGGCGCGGCGGCCTGGCGAGCGCGAAGGCCGCGCCGGGCGCTGGCCACCTCGGCCCGCACCGCCTCCACGACCAGCGCGCGCGGCAGCTCGCGCAGAGCTTCCGCGAGGGCGGGCTCGTGGAGCAGGGACTCGATGGCCGGCAGGCGCCGGCGCGGGTCTGGAGCGCGCGACATGGGGCGCGATCTTAGCCGAGTCGTCGCTCCCTCGCTCCCGCCCCGCCCCGGGGGTCTTCCCGCGCTTCACCGGGTCAAGTCAGCCTCACAAATGGCCGAAAAATCAGGGAATGGAGCCCTCCCGGCACGCGCGTACCGGGCGGGGATCACGGTCCGCGGGAGGTCGCTCGATGCCGGTGCGAGGCGCGATGTCGCTTGGGCTGCGGCGGTTTGGGTCATTGGCCGCGCCGCTGCTGCTCCTGCTTCCGGCGAGCGCTTGGGCCTCGGGCGTGGTGGTGCTCCGCTCGAGCGACCTGCCGGTCTGCGTCCAATCGGAGCGCGCCTTTCGTGCCGTGTTTCGCCGCCGGCCGGTTCAGGTGCTGTCGCTCGCCGGGCTGTCCATGGACGCCGCCGCCGAGTCCCTCAAGTGGGCGAAGCCCGAAGTGGTGGTGGCGATCGGCCTCAAGGCGGCGCTCCTCGCCCGCGACGCCGTTCCCCACACTCCGCTGGTCTACGCGCTGGTGCCGGCGCCCGAACGGCACGGGCTCGTCGGCGCTCGGATCACGGGGGTCAGCGCCGAGGTACCGCCGGCGCTCGAGCTCAACGTGCTGCGTTCGCTGGCTCCGGACGTCCGGAGCGTGGGCGTCGTGGTCGGTCCGCTGGCCTCCGACTGGACCCGTGACGCGTACCAGGCCGCGGCCCGGCTCGGGCTCGAGCTCAACGTCGCGACCGTGGACGGGCTGGATCAGCTCGGGCCGCGCGTGCGCGATCTGGCTTCGCACAACGACGCGATCTGGCTGGCTCCCGATCCGGACGTCGCCACTCCCGAGGTCTTCCGCCTCGAGCTGGCGCAATCGCTGGCCCATCGCGTACCGCTGCTCTCGTTCGCTCCGCCGCTGGTGTCCGCCGGCGCGCTGGTCGCCGCGGCCCCCGATCTCGACTGGCTGGGCGCGCACCTCGCCGAAATGACGCGGCGCATCATTGCCGGCGAGCGCCCGGGCTCGATTCCCGCCGGGCCGATCCGGCGCGTTCGTCCGATGGTGAATCTCGCCACCGCTCGGGCCATCGGCCGAGAGGTCCGGGGCGCCGCGCTGGGAAATGCCGAGGTGATCCCATGAAGGGCCGCCTGGCGTGGTGGGCGAGCGACCTGCGGGTTCGAATCGC
>DATKAB010000076.1 GCA_035498555.1 Candidatus Sulfotelmatobacter sp. | reverse complement strand
CCCACTCAGTGTCCGCGAGATTCTGAAAGCGAGGCTGTTCCCGGAGCGTGTGGGGTTGCCTTACCCCTGGGACGACTACTACTGGAGGAGGATACCAACCAGCCGGATCCCGAATGCCCGACGGCACTCGCTCAGCCTGGCGGTCTAGCGGAAAACCGACAGCAGATCGACCGTGCGACGATCCGGCCGTCAACATTCTGCGCCGCACAATCCTAGGGGCCAGCGGACAGCTCCACCAGGGTCGCGCCGCCACTCACCAGCGTCCCGGGAGTGGCGGCGACCGACGCCACCACGCCGTCGCGCGGCGCGCGGATCAGATGCTCCATCTTCATGGCTTCGAGCGCCACCAACGGCTGACCCTTTCGCACCGCGTCGCCGGCCGTGACCATGACGCGGGTGATCACGCCCGGCATCGGCGCTTCCAGCCCGCCGGCCGTGCCGGCGGCGCCGCGACCGCCTCGCGCGCGGGCGACGTTTGCCTGGCGCTCCAGCACGAAGTCGAGCGCGCCGAGCCGCACGAATCGGCGATCGCCGGCGGCCGTGACCTCGGCCACCACCGCGCCCGCGCCGGTGACGAGCCGAAGTCGATCGTCCTCGAGCCACTCGGCGGCGACCTCCAGCTCGACCTCGTCGTCCACTCGCACCCGATAGCGATCGTTTCCCAGCGATTCGAGCACCACCTCGCGCACCCGGTCGCCGTCCCGCCACGCGCTCTTCATCGCTCGAGCCCGCGCTGCCGCCAGCGCCCCGCGCTCTCGAACGCATCGGCGGCACGCGGGGCGGCTGCGCCCGTACGCGCCCCAACCCCCGTGGGAGCGCCACGGCCGGCGGCCTCGGCGATGGCGGCGGCCGCCAGCGCCAGCTCGGGCGCCGGCGCGCGCACCACCGCCTCGAAGTCGGCGAGGAATTCACGCTCGATCCACTCGGTGTCGAATTTCGCGCCCGCCACCGCCGGCGAGCGGGCGAGCGCGCGCAGGAACGGCAGATTGGTGACGACGCCGTGCACGCGCGCGTCGTCGAGCGCGCTGGCCAGCCGGCCGAGGGCGCGTTCCCGAGTCTCGGCGTAAGCGATGATCTTCGCCAGCAGGGGATCGTAGTGAACGCTGACGGTGTCGCCGGATTCCACCCCGGCATCGACGCGGACGAACGGCGCGCGCGGCCAGCGGACGCGCAGCGCGCGCCCGGCCTGAGGCAGGAATTCGCGCGCCGCGTCCTCCGCGTAGACGCGCGCCTCGATGGCGTGCCCGTGCCGGCGCACTGCCGGCTGCGGAATCGGGAGCTTCCCGGTCGCCGCCACGACCACCTGCGCGCGCACCAGATCGTGGCCGGTGGCGAGTTCGGTCACCGGATGCTCGACCTGGAGTCGCGTGTTCATCTCGAGGAAATAGAACGCGCCGTCGGGCGCGACCAGGAATTCGACGGTTCCGGCGCCGCGATAGCGCGCGCGTTTCGCGAGCGCCACCGCCGCGAACACCAGGCGCTCGCGGCGCGTCTCGTCGATGGCCGGAGAGGGCGTCTCCTCGATCACTTTCTGATGGCGGCGCTGGAGCGAGCATTCGCGCTCGAAGAAGTGGATCGCCTCGCCCTGACCGTCGCCCAGCACCTGCACCTCGATGTGCCGGGCGTGCTCGAGGCGCTTCTCGAGGTAGACCGAAGGATCGCCGAACGCCGAGGCCGCCAGGCGCTGGGCGCTCTCCAGCGCCTCGACCAGCGCCCCCTCCTCGCTCACCGCGCGCATGCCCTTGCCACCCCCGCCCATCGCCGCCTTCACCATGACCGGGAAGCCCATGCCTTTCGCCGCGGCGCAAAGGGCCGCGACATCGGCGCCGGTCGCGCCGGGCACGACCGGAACGCCGGCCTCGACCGCCAGGTCTCGCGCGGCGCGCTTGTCGCCCATCGCTCGGATCGACTCGGGACTCGGCCCGATGAAGATGAGTCCGGCGGATTCCACCGCGCTCGCGAACCCGGCGTTCTCGGACAGGAAGCCGTAACCGGGATGAATGGCCTCGGCGCCCGTGCGGCGGGCGGCCTCGAGCAGCGCCGGAATGTTGAGGTAGGAATCCCGCGCCTCGGCGGGCCCGAGCTCGACGCGCTCGTCGGCGCAGCGAACGTGCATCGCGTCGCGATCGGCGGCCGAGCACACCGCGATCGGAGCGATCCCCATCTCGCGGAGCGTGGTGGCGATGCGGCAGGCGATCTCGCCGCGATTGGCGATCAGCACGCGGCGAAACATGAGCCCCCTCCGCCTCCCGTGATTGGCATCGCTCAGTCGAGCCAGCCCGGCTTGCGCTTCTCGAAGAACGAGGCGAGACCGTCGCGCGCCTCGTCGCCGGAGCGCACCTCGGCGAGCGCGCGCGGCAGGGCGGCGCGGTACTCCTCCCAGGTCGAATCCGCCCACAGCTCGAGCAGCATCTTGATACGAGCCTGCGCGTGCGGCGCGCCCTTCAGCAGCTCGCTCACGCGTTCCTCGACCGCCGCGTCGAGCTCGCCGGCCGGGACCAGGCGCTGGATCATCCGGTACTCGAGCGCGGTCCGCGCATCGAAGCGCTCGCCGGTCAGCATCAGCTCGCGCGCCCGCGCGTCGCCGAGCCGCCGGATCACGTAGGGCGAGATCAGCGCGGGCAGAATGCCGAGCCGCACCTCGGTCAGCCCGAATCGCGCGTCCTCGCTCGCGACGCTCACGTCGCACGCACAGGCCAGACCCACGCCACCGCCGAACACCGAGCCGTGGATCCGCGCCACCAGCGGCTTCGGGCAGTCGGCGAGCGCCGCGAACATGCCGCCCAGCTTTTGAGCCTCGGCGAGATTGAAGTCGAAGCTCGCGGCGGCCGAGGCCTTCATCGCCGCGAGGTCGGCGCCCGCGCAAAACGAGGGCCCGCGCCCGCCCAGCACGATCACGCGCACCGCGTCGTCGTGCCCGAGCTCGTGAAGCGCCTGATCGAGCGCGGCGCACAGCTCGGGCGAGAGCGCGTTGTGCACTTCGGGGCGATTGAGCCACAGCCGGGCCACTTTCCCGGTGCGCTCGACCTCGACCAGCGCCATGACTCCTCCTCGAGGGGGCAGCGATTCGCGAATGCCAGGCGGATTGAACGCGAAGCGATCGCGCCGGGCAAGTGAGCGCGGCGTTCGGGCCGGGCGCCTCACGCAGACGCCAGCGCCAGCACGCCGGCCACGAACGCGAGTGCCGCCCAGCGCCGGCGCGCGCGATCGCCCTCGCCCAGCACGCGCGCGCCGAACCAGGCGCCGAACAGGATGCTCAGTTCGCGCACCGGCGCGACATGGCTCACGCGGGCGCGCGACATGGCGACCAGCACCAGGATGTACGCGATCGGGCTCGCCAGGGCGATCCCGAGCACCCGCAGACGATGCTCCCGCCACAGCAGGCGCGCCCCGGCTCGGTCGGCAACCACGAACGGCGCGAACACCAGCGCCCGGCACAGCTCGCCGCCCCAGTAGTAGAGGATGGGCGGCAGCGCGAGCTTAGAGACCGCGGCGCCGTCCCACAGCGTGTAGGCGCCGATCGTGACCCCGACCAGCGCACCCAGGATGACGCCGGCCCGCACCCGCCCGGAGCGAGGCTCTCCCGGGTGGAGCGTGAGAATCACGATGCCGAGAGCGATCAGCAGGGCGCCGCCCACCGACAGCAGAGTCGGGCGCTCGCCGAGCCAGAGCGCGGCGCCAATCGCCGCCAGCAGCGGTCCGGTGCCGCGCGCCACCGGGTAGACCACCGACAACTCGCTCACCCGATAGCCGCGCAGCAGCAGCAGGAAGTAGGCGACGTGCAGGAACCCGCTGCCGGCGATCCAGGCGAGGGCGCGGCCGTCGAGCGTGAGATGCGCGGCGTGCGCCACCAGCAGGGCCGCCGGAGCGAAGGCGATCACGCTGATCGCTTCCAGCACGCCCATCAGGGTGGCGGCGCGGGTGTCGCCGCCGATCTGCTTGGCCCACAGGTTCCAGGCGGCGTGAAGGAAGGCCGAGAGGAGCACCAGCGCGAGGGCGGCGACGCTCACGAGCGTGCCGCCGGTGCGCGGCGATTCGGGAGGGTTCGGGCGCGGCGCGGCGGGGTCGGCATGCTGGGTGGCCAGCATACCGTTCGGGCGCTAAGGGGGCGCAGGGCACGGGAATCCCATCACTCCGCCGCCGTGATTCCCGTCTTCCTCTGCGCCCCCGGACTCTCTAGCTGGTATGGCGCTCGCGCGGGCGATGCAGCCCCGGGGTGAAGAGCAGCACGAGCGCCAGCGCTGCAAACAGGTGGATCCAGCCCCCGAGGACATAGCCGGTGGCGAGCCCCATCAGCCACGTGACGAGGAGGAGGAGCCCGATCAATCTCCACATCTCTCTCACCTCCGGGTGGTTCTCCGGGACCTCCGCCGCTCGCCGTTGGCATCGGTCCCGGATCCCCGTTCGTGGAGCTTCGTCGGTCTGGCTTATCCCCTCGATATCGCCGGCCGGCCGAAGCGCCGCGGCTCGCTCCTGCAGTGGCCATGCCAGCCCGCCGGAGCGCGCAAGTGACTGGAATTCACGGCGCGGAGCCGCGGGTGCCCGGCGGCGATGTAGGAACGGGGTTCCCGTTTGTACCGGCTACAGCGACGGCTTCAGGCGCCGGGGGCCTCGGGGGGCGCGGCCGGCGCGCCGCGCTCGGCGGCCGCATAGACATTGAGGCGGTTGTAGAGAGTCTTGAGACTGATGCCGAGCATCCGGGCGGCCTCGCGCTTGTCGCCCCCGGTGTGCTCGAGGGTGGCGACGATCATGCGGCGCTCGATCTCCTCGAGCGTGAGGCCGACCGGAATGCCGGCCGACGCCGCGCCATCACCGCCCGGGGCCGGGGGCGTTCCGGCGATGCTCGGGCGGCTGAGCTCCAGGTCCACATCGGCCCGCGACAGGATGTACGCGCGGTGCAGCGCGTTCTTCAACTCCCGCACGTTGCCCGGCCACGCGTGCGCGGTGAGCCGCTCCCGAATGCCCGCTGCGAGGCGCTTGTTCGATCCCTCGGCGCGATTGATCTCGGCGAGAAAGTGCTCGGCGAGCAACCGCGCATCGTCTCCGCGATCGCGCAGCGGAGGCAGCTCGATGGGAAAGACGTTCAGCCGATAGAAGAGATCCTCGCGCAGCCGCCCGTCGCGGATCGCGGCCTCGGGCGGGCGGTTGGACGCGGCGATCACCCGCACATCCACGCGCAGAGGTTGCTCGGCGCCAATTCTCGTCACTTCGCCCGATTCGAGCGCGCGCAGCAGCTTGGGCTGGAGCTCGATCGGCATCTCGGTGATCTCGTCGAGGAACAGCGTCCCTCCCGAGGCGCGCTCGAACAGCCCGCGGTGCTGCTGGGTCGCGCCGGTGAAGCTGCCGCGCTCGTGGCCGAACAGCTCGCTCTCGAACAGATTGGCCGGCACCG
This sequence comes from Candidatus Sulfotelmatobacter sp., assembly GCA_035498555.1. Taxonomy (NCBI): domain Bacteria; kingdom Pseudomonadati; phylum Acidobacteriota; class Terriglobia; order Terriglobales; family Candidatus Korobacteraceae; genus Candidatus Sulfotelmatobacter; species Candidatus Sulfotelmatobacter sp. Next base: position 28,821 of record DATKAB010000076.1, on the reverse strand, counting down.
CGCTGCAATTGACGGCGACGAACTCGGCCTCGCGTCGCGGGCTCAGCTCGTGAACGGTCAGGGCCACCAGTTCCTTGCCGGTACCGCTCTCGCCGGTGATCAGCACCGCCGCCTGAGTCGGGGCCACACGCTCGATCAGGTCGTAGACGCGCTGCATCGCCGCCGAAGCCCCGATCAGTTGATGGAACTGACCGTGCTCGCGCAGCGCGCCGCGCAGCTGGCGGATCTCGCGCTGGTCGGCCAGCTCGCGGCGCACGTTGGCGAGCACCACCTTGAGCCGGCCCTCGTCCTTCGACTTCTCCAGATAGTCCTTGGCGCCCTTTCTCACCGCCTCGATCGCGGAATCCTTCGAGGCGTTGCCGGTGACCAGCACGATCTGCGGTCGAGCCGCCGGATACTCGTGGTCGAGCAGCTCGAGCCCGCTGCCGTCGGGAAGCATGAGATCGGTGATCACGACGTCGGGTGATCGCTCGGCGAGCCGCTGGAGCGCCTCGCGCAGACTGGCGGCTCTCGCGATCTCGAAGCCTTCGAGCTCCACCAGCTCGGCAAGCGTGGCCAGTGCATCGGCGTCGTCTTCAACGATCAGGGCGAGGGGCATGGCGGCCTCAGTCCATGGGAAGCAGCGGGAATACCAGTTCCAGCCGCGCCTCGCCGTCGCGCACCGATCCGCCCAGCGAGGCCAGCGATTCCTCGACCGCTCGCCGCCAGCGCGCGTCGTGCGGGGGCATCGCGCCAGCGAAGCTCACGCGCGCCTGGGCCCGGCTCGAATCCAGCGACACCTCGAGCGGCCCGCCCGGCGGATTCGCGAAGGTCATCTCGATGGCCGCGATCGAAAGCGCCTCGCGCGCGATCGCCGGGTGCGCGACGCGCAGCGCCGGCGAGGCCCCCGGCTCGGCCGGCCAGCGGACCGGGCGGTCGGCCGCGCCGGCCGCGATCAGCGCCTCGAGCTCGGCGAGACAGGCGCCGAGATCGAGCACCTCGCCGGCCGGCGGCGCCAGCGTGCCGATCGCCAGCTCGAAGTCGCGGCGCGCGCGCTCGAGCCCGGCGCGCCCGCGCTCGACCGCCGGCTTCAGGCGACGCGCGAGCCCCTCGCCCGGCGGGCTCTCGCGCTCGAGCAGCTCGCCGATCAGCTCGAACTGGAGCGCGATGCTGCCGAGGTGCGAGCGGGCATCGTGCGCGAGACCGCGCTGGAGCCGTGATAGCGCCGCCAGATAGCAGGCCCGGCGGAGACTCTCGTCAGCCAACCTTCCTCCCGTCACTCAAGGGCGTGAGCGGCCCGCTCATCCTGCCGCGCGCCCGCCGCGACCGCAAGCGCGCCGCCGCCCGCCACGACCACGCTATACTGCCGCGCTCATGAGCACTGCGGGCAAACTCTGGCTCGGTTTCGGCCTCCTGATGCTGTTCCTGGTCGGCATCGGTCTGTTCGTCGCTCACCGCCTCGCCTCGATCGAGCGGGCCCTCTCGACGATCATGGCGGTGCAGGAGCCGGCCAGCGCCATTGCCTACGAGATGGCGCTCAACGTGAGCGGCTCGCGCGCGGCGCTGCTGGCCTACGTCGGCGACGGCGAGACCTCTCACCGCGCCAAGATCGCCGCCAATCGCGTGGTGCTCGATCGCATGATCCAGCACTACGAGCAGGTGGCGCAGTCGCGCGCCACGCTCGAGCTCGGCCGCGAGATCCAGGCACGCCAGGACGAGATCCATCTGGTGGGCGACTCGCTCATGGCGTTGAGCGACATCGAGCGCGCCGGCATCGCGCGCTTTGGACGGGCGACCGCAGGCACCCGCTTGATCCTCAATCGCGACGTCCTGGCGAAGCTCGACACTCACAGGAACGGGCCGCGCAAGCAGGCGCTCGCCAATCAGCTGGCGGCGAACCTCAATGGCGTGGCGGCCGCGGTCGGACTCTACCGGGCGACCCACGACCCCGATGAGCGGGCACGCGTCGGCGCGCTGGCCGAAGACACGCGCCGCGCGCTGGCCGACCTCGGCGACCTCCGGCTCTCCGAGAGCGAGCGCCCGGGCTTCCAGCGCTTCCGGGCCGCCTTCGCGGACCAGGTCGCCGCGGCCCACGACTGCCTCGACGATCGTGATCGGCTCCGCATCGCGCTCGCCCGCTACGCCGCGCTCGCCAATCAGCTCGAGCACGTGGTGGACCAGGGCATTCACGGCGTCACGCGCACCGACCTGGCCGAGGCCGCGCAGGGAGCGCGCTACTCGATCCGCGCCAGCATGATCGCGGTGCTGGTGCTGTTGATCGCCGGCATCCTGATCGGCGGACTGACCGCGCTGCCGGTCGGCCAGAGCATCGTGCGCTATGAGAAAACGCTGCGCGAGCGCATGGGCTCGCTCACCGTGATGCACGAGCGCAAGGACGAATTCCTCGGCGTGCTCGGGCACGAGCTGCGCAATCCGCTCGCGCCGCTCAGCAACGCGCTGTACGTGCTCGAATCACGGGCACCCGAGATGCCCACCGATGTCCGCCTGACTCACGCGATGATGAAGCGCCAGGTGGACAACATGACCCGGCTGGTGGACGACCTGCTCGACGTCTCGCGCATCAATCAGGGCAAGATCACGCTTCACCGCGAGCCGGTGAGCCTCACCGAGATCCTGGGCGAGGCGGTCGAGGACTTCCGTTCGCGGGCGAATGCGCAGCGCGTCGAGCTGGCGCTGTCGCTCCCCGGCTCGACCGTCTGGGTGGACGGCGATCGCATCCGCCTCGCGCAGATCGTCGCCAATCTCCTCAACAACGCCATCAAGTACACGCCCGCTGGCGGACGCATCACGCTGGCGCTGTCCCAGGATGGCCGCGACGCGCTGGTGCGGGTGATCGACACCGGCGCGGGCATCCCCGCGGACATGCTGGAGCGGATTTTCGATCCGTTCACGCAGGTGGACCCGTCGATCACGCGCGGCCACGGCGGACTCGGGATCGGGTTGTCGCTGGTCTCGCGCCTGGTCGAGATGCACGGCGGCAGCATTCGCGCCTCGAGCCCCGGGATCGGCAAGGGCAGCACGTTCACGCTGCGCCTGCCGCGGATCGAGCCGCCGCGCGTGGTGAGCGTCGAAGCCGCGCGGCACGACGACGCCCGGGTGGCGCGCCGCGTGCTGGTGGTGGACGACAATCGCGACTCGGCCGAGACCCTGGCCGATCTGCTGAGGCTGTGGGGGCACGACGTGCAGCTCGCCCACGATGGACGGGAAGCGGTGGCTCGCGCCGAAGCCTCGCGGCCCGAGGTGGTGCTGCTCGACATCGGGCTCCCCGGCATGGACGGCTACGAAGTCGCGGAGCGATTGCGGCGCGAAAGCCCCGCGCCCGGCATGACCCTGATCGCGCTCACCGGCTTCGGCCAGAGCGAGGATCGCCGCCGGGCGGTGGACGCGGGCTTCGATCACCACCTGACCAAGCCCGTCCACCCGCCGACGCTCAAACGTCTGATCGAGAGCGAAACCTAGAAGCGGATCGCCAGCCCCAGCGTCGTCGTCCAGAAATCCGGATCGAAGTGCTGCGGGATGAGCGGACTCTCCTGAGGACGCAGCATCACGTAGCGCCCGCCCAGGTCCACGGCCGCCGCCCCGCCCAGGGGCACCTTGAGCCCGCCGCCGAGATGAACGCCGTAGTTCTCGCGCGTCTCGTCGGAGAGCGGAACCCCGGAGGCGTAGTCAAAGGTGGTGTGGTACCAGCCAACGCCGCCGCCGGCGTAGAGGGCCGGAAGCGGCGTGAGCCAGAGCGAGGCCGTCACCGGCCACATCCGAACTTCGAGCTCTTGATCGAGGACGTCCTCGCTGTGATAGCCCACCCCGACTTCGGCCTGCAGCAAGGGCAGCAGATCGCCGCGAATGGCGAGGCTCGCGAACGTGCGGCTCGGTTCGTCTCCGTCGAGCGTTCGCGAGACGCCAATCGCGGGGACGATCTCGCCCGCCCGGGCGAGCTCCACGCCGACCCACAACGACGCGAGGAAGAGGGTCAGTCCGGCGGCCAGCCTCCACAGGATCATTCGTGCGAGGGAACTTCGCGGGCGGTTCATGTCAAGCCTCCGTTCACCGGCCGGATGGGAGCACTGACGCGTATGATCAAGCGACGTGCCGGCGGGAGGCGCGCTGCAGGGCAATGAGTTGTCGCCGCGCGCGGGGAGAACCGGGTCGCGGCGGGCTTGTGCTTTGAGGAAAGTGACGGGCGGGCGTTACAACGAGGAGCCCGAGCGGCCCCTGCTACATCCTGAACACGCCGAAGCTCATCTCCGGGATCGGCGCGTTGAGCGAAGCGGCCAGCGCCAGCGACAGCACGGTGCGGGTCTCGGCGGGATCGATCACGCCGTCGTCCCACAGGCGCGCCGTCGAATAGTAGGGGCTTCCCTCCCGCTCGTAGGTGTCGAGGATCGGCTGCTTGAATTCGCGCTCGTCCGCCGCGCTCAGGGTCTTGCCCGCCGATTCGAGCTGCGCGCGCTTCACCTGGGCCAGCACCGATGCGGCCTGCTCGCCCCCCATCACGCTGATCCGGCTGTTGGGCCACATGAACAGGAAGCGCGGCTGGTACGCGCGGCCGGACATGCCGTAGTTCCCGGCACCGAAGCTGCCGCCGATGATCAAGGTGAACTTCGGGACCTGCGCGTTGGCGACCGCGTGCACCATCTTGGCTCCGTCCTTGGCGATACCGCCGTGCTCGGCCTGCTTGCCGACGATGTAGCCGCTGATGTTCTGGAGGAAGAGCAGCGGAATGCGACGCTGCGCGGCCAGCTCGATGAAGTGGGTGGCCTTGAGCGAGCTGTCGCTGAACAGCACGCCCTGATTGGCAAGGATGCCAATCGGCACCCCGTTCAGGTGCGCGAACCCCGTGACCAGCGTGGTGCCATACCGCGCCTTGAATTCGTGGAAGCGCGAGCCGTCCACCAGCCGCGCGATCAGCTCGCGCACGTCGTAGGGCTGGCGCAGGTCGCGCGGCAGGATGCCGTAGATTTCCTGCGGGTCGTAGGCGGGCGGTTCGGGACTCTCGAGCGCCACCGGGCAAGCCGGCGGGGCGCCGAGGTGCGACAGGATGTCGCGCACCAGCTCGATCGCATGCGCGTCGTCTTCGGCCAGGTGATCGGCGACGCCCGAGATGCGCGTGTGCACGTCGCCGCCGCCCAGCTCCTCGGCGGTCACCTCCTCGCCGGTGGCGGCTCGCACCAGCGGCGGGCCACCCAGGAAGATCGTGCCCTGGTTCCGGACGATCACCGCCTCGTCGCTCATGGCCGGCACGTAGGCGCCGCCCGCAGTGCACGAGCCGAGCACCGCCGCCACCTGGGGGATGCGCAGCGCCGACATGCGCGCCTGGTTGTAGAAGATCCGACCGAAGTGATCGCGATCGGGAAAGACATCGGCCTGCAGCGGCAGGAAGGCGCCGCCCGAATCCACCAGGTAGACGCACGGCAGGCGATTCTCGAGCGCGATCTCCTGGGCGCGCAGGTGTTTCTTCACCGTCATCGGGAAGTAGGTGCCGCCCTTCACCGTGGCGTCGTTGGCCACCACCATCGTCGCGCGGCCGCGCACCCGGCCGATCCCGGTGATGACGCCGGCCGCCGGCGCTTCGTCGTTGTAGAGGCCGCGCGCCGCGAGCGGCGAGAGCTCGAGGAACGCCGTGCCGGGATCGAGCAGCCGTTCGACGCGCTCGCGAACGAAGAGCTTGCCGCGCGACGTGTGCCGCTTCACCAGCTCCGCGCCGCCGCCCTGTTTCACCGCTTCGAGGTGGCGCCGCAGTTCGTCGGCGAGCGCGCGATGGTGCGCCTGGTTGGTCTTGAACTCGTCGCCGGCCGTGTCGAGATGGGACTCGAGGAGTTCCATGAAGGCCCGCAGTTATAACAGAGGCTCGAGCCCCCTCCAATCGCTCGGGTGACCGCCGGGCGTTCCCGCCGGGACAACCCGGCTGACCCGCACGGGACATTCGCCGGAAGCGCTCCCGGAGCGGCGCTGAGCGATGCGCACGGTTGAGCCATGCGACCTGCAAGCTTGCGCCAGTTGTGGCAGCCATTTCGCACGCCGAACGACGGCTCGCCGGTGGCACGCGGCCTGCGATTCCCTGCCGCGACCCCTACCCTCGGTCGCGGCGCGTGCCGGCCGCGATCGGTTACAAGCACAGGCCCATGAGGGGGACCGTCGTGAACACCCGTTCGCTCCGATTCGCTCCGGCCGCGCTGCTGATCGCGGCGCTGGCTGGCTGCAGCGGCAAAGTCGCCGCACCGACCAGCTCCGGCTCCAGCGAGCAGACCAATGTCACCAGCTCGCTGACCCATTCGCCCGATCTGCTCGACGACGGGCTCTACACCGACCCGAGCTCGACGCCGGCGAGCGCGACCACGTCGCGCGGCAACACTTCGTCGCTCGAGGCCGCGATCTCGCCCAGGTTCTTCTGGCGCACGATCGTCAGCGCCGTGCCGCGTCTCACCTTCGTTTTCAGCGACACCGATTCGGTCGGACGCCCGCGCCAGGCCGACGTGCTGGTGACGCGCCGGATCCTCGGCACCTTCAACATCCTCAAGGCCTCGAGCAGCGATTCCACGGTGCTCGACAGCGCCAACATCGTCCACAAGCCGATCGACGACATCTGGCTGCGTCACCTGCGGCTCCGCCGCTTCGTGCTGCCGGGTGAGGCGAACGTCTGGCGCGTGGTGGCGGCCTCGGGCATCCAGGCCAGCACTCAGAACGGCAGCACCAGCATCACCAGCGTCCGCGTGCAGGCCACCGGCGTCGACACCACCGTGACCGACCCGCTCCAACTCTTCCAGATGGTGCACTGCTTCCAGTTCGCGCCCGGCGACAGCATCGTGCTGACCGCCACCACGCCGCGCACCGACGACGTCGTGCTCGCCTACTGGACCGATCATCGTGAACGCTTCCGCAGCAACGGCGACGGCACTTACTCGTTCACGATCCACCTGAACGCGGTGCTGGGCTATCGCTACTTCGCGATCAACGCGCTGTCGCACGGAACCCTGTTCGACGACGCGCTGCCCTACGACTCGATGGCCTGGATCCTCCACTGCTTCGTGGGGGCGCCGCCGCATCCCTACTACGAGTAGCTCGAGCGCACGGCAGTGAGGCGGGGGCGGCCGGCAACGGCCGCCCTCGAGCGTTGCCGCGGCCTACGCGGCGCCGGGCAACGCCCTCGGCAGCCGAACGCGCGCGACGCATCCGCGCGACTCCTCCCGATTCTCGAGCGTGACGGTGCCCCCGTGCGCCTCCGCGATCTGGCGGCTGAGCGCGAGCCCGATGCCGCTGCCGCCCGGCTTGGTGGTGAAGAACGGAACGAACAGATTGGCGGTCTCCGCGAGCCCCGGCCCGTCGTCCTCGATCTCGAGCAGGAGGGCTTCACCCTCCACGCTCCAGCGCACCCGCACTCCTCCGCCGGTCGCGAGTGCGGCGTCGACGGCGTTGCGCAAGAGGTTGATGAGGAGCTGCTCGAGCTGATCGGCGTCGGCGACGACCGTCGCCGCCGGGCTCGCCTCCACGCGCACCGCCAGGCGATCCTCGAGCGCCGCCGCACGCTGGACCCACGTCGCCACGTCGAGGCGGGCCAGGCGCGGCTGCGGCAGCCGGGCGAGCCGGGCGTAGGAGTTCATGAAGCGCGCGAGCGAGCGGGCGCGCGTCTCGATGACGTCCAGTCCATGACCGAGATCGGCCGAGCCGCGCGGATCCGCGTCGCGCTCGAGCAGCGACCGCAGCGTTCCCGCCAGCGACTGGATGGGGGTGAGCGAATTGTTGATCTCGTGGCTCAGCACGCGGACCAGGCGCTGCCACGCCTGCCGTTCCTCTTCACGCAGCGCGCGCGTCAGGTCCGAGAGCACCACCAGCTGGTGCGGAAGCCCGCCCTGACGGAAGGGTCCGCGGCGCAGCTCCCACCGACCGGTGGCGCCCGGCAGCCTGAGATCCACGAGTCGCGGCGTCTCGCCGTTCAGCACCGGGCCCAGGCCAAGCTCCGCGGCGGTGGCGCCGAGCGAGCGCTCGGGCGGCTGCCCGAGCATCCGCTCGCCCTCGCGATTGACCAGGCTCAGGCGGTCGTGGTCGTCGAAAGCGAACAGGGCGACGTCGATCGAGTCCATCACGTGCTGGAGCAGCGCAGTGGCCTCGGTGACGTCGAGGCGGCGTCGCCGCAGGGCGTCGGCGAGCGCGTTCACTTCCCACAGCGCAAGGCCCACCGAGGTGCCGAGATCGGCGCCGTGTGCGCGAATCGAGAAATCGCCGTCGCGAAGCGCACCCAGCAGATTGGAGAGGGTCTGGAACGGGCGGGCGACTCGCTCGCGCACCAGCCAGGCGCCGCCGAGCCAGGCGCCGAACACGAACAGGCCGAAGGTCCAGCGCTGCAGCGAATCGAATTGCGGCTTCGCCAGGGTCCAGGCCGCGAGCAGGACCGCCGGGAGCCCGGCGGCGAGCGCGATCAGGGAGACGCGGGATTCGTAGGAGAGTCTCGGACGCCGGCGTGGGCGCATCGCGGGCGGAGGATAGGACTACAGGCCGTGGCGCTCCAATCGCCGGTAGAGAGCGCTGCGCGACAGGCCGAGCGTCTTCGCCGCGTCGCTCACGTTGCCCTGATGGCGTTGCAGCGCGCGCTGGATCAAGAGGCGCTCGACTTCGTCGAGCGTCAGGCTCTCGAGCGGCGGCGCCCCCTCGCTGGCCGGCCGCAGCCCGAGGTCCGCGGCCCGCACCAGCCGTTCGCGCGCGAGCAGCACCGAGCGCTCGATCACGTGATCCAGCTCGCGCACGTTTCCCGGCCAGGGATGCGCGAGCAGGTTCTGCAGCGCCTCTTCGTCGAAGCCTTCGAGGGGCTTCCGATAACGTCGCGCGTGCCGCTCGAGGAACTGCCGTGCCAGGCCGGGGATGTCCTCGCGGCGCTCGCGCAGCGGCGGCAGGTGGATCTCGACGGTGTTGAGGCGGAACAGCAGATCCTCGCGGAAGCGTCCCTGCCGCACCTCGTCGCGCAGATCGGCGTTGGTGGCCGACAGCAGCCGCACGTCGGCGCGCCGGGTTCGCGAGGCACCGACGCGCTCGAACTCGCCGGTTTGCAGCACGCGCAGCAGCTTGGTCTGCTGGGCGAGCGGCACGTTCGCGATCTCGTCGAGGAACAGGGTGGCCTGGTCGGCCAGCTCGAAGCGACCGGCCCGATCCCCGGTCGCGCCGGTGAAGGCCCCCTTCACGTGCCCGAACAGCTCGCTCTCGAACAGCGTCTCGGTGAGACCGCCCATGTTGACGGTGATGAGCGGCCGCGCGCTGCGCGCCGAGGCGGCGTGCACCAGGCGAGCGACCAGCTCCTTGCCGGTGCCGTGTTCGCCGGTGATCAGCACGTGGGCGTCGCTCGGCGCGACGCGCGCGATCAGTTCGAGGACCGGACGCATCGCCGGCGAATCGGCGATCATCACCGGCTTGCCGTCGCGGCGCAGGATCTGGTTCTCGAGCTCGAGACGACGGCCGATCCGGAGCGCCTGCCCCAGCTCGAGCTGGGTGCGCAGGGTCTGCACCAGGCGGGCGTTCTCCCATGGCTTCTGCACGTAGTCGCGGGCGCCGCGCTTCACCGCCGCCACCGCCCCCTCGACGCTGCTCCACGCCGTCATCACCACGACCGGAAGCGTGGCGTCCCGCGCGCGGATCAGCTCGAGCAGTTCGAGGCCTTCGCGCCCCGAGGTGGTATCGCGCGCGTAGTTCAGGTCGAGCAGCGCGACGTCGAACTCCTGGGCGTCGAGCGCCACCAGCACCAGCGCCGGGGAGGTGGCGGTTTCGACCTTCCAGCCTTCCGAGCGCAGCAACACCTGCAGCGCGGTCAGGACGTCGGTGTCGTCGTCGGCGACGAGAATGCGCAAGGGTCGGGATTGGGACATCCGGCCTCGCGTGACACGTGATTGCGTCCGCTCGGCTGGAGCGGGCGGCAGACTAGCACGGGCGCGCGGCCGGGCCCATGCGCTCCGGCCGCGCGCGATGGAGGGAGGGCTGAATTCCGCCTCCCTCCGCTTCTATTCGTAGCGCAGCGCCACCACGGGATTGACGCGCGACGCCCGCATCGCGGGAAGCCACGCCGCCATCACGCCCGAGAGCACCAGCAGCACGCACACCACGCTGAACGTCGGTGGATCGGTCGGTGACACGTTGAAGAGCTGCGCGGCCATCACCCGAGTCACTCCGAACGCCGCGGCCAGCCCGATCGCGATGCCGAGCCCGGTCAGCTTGAGCGCCTGGATCGTCACCATGCGCACCACCGAAGCCGGCTCCGCGCCCAGCGCCATGCGAATGCCGATCTCCTGAGTGCGCTGCCCCACCGAATAGGCCATGACGCCGTACAGGCCCACGCCGGCAATCACCAGCGCCAGCATCGCGAACACGCCGAACAGCGTGCTGAACAGGCGGTTCATCCACATCGAGAAGCGCACGTGCTCATGCAGCGTGCGCACGTCCACCAGCACCTGATCGGGATCGCGCGACTGGAGAATGCCCCGGATCTTGGCGGCCAGCGAGGCCGGCTCGGAGTGCGAACGCACCAGCATCGACATCATCTGGTAGGGATCCTGATCGTGCGGCACGTAGGCCTGCTCGATGCGCTGGTCCTGGGATTCGACGTTCTGCATGACGTCGCCGACCACGCCAATCACGGTCGCCCAGCCGAGCGAGTCGGGATCGCCCGCGAACTTGAGGTGCCGGCCGATCGGATCCTGCCCCGGCCAGAGCTTCCTGGCCATCGACTGGTTCACGATCATGACGCGCTGCGACTTGTCGGTGTCGAACGGGTTGAAGTCGCGGCCCGAGATCTGCGGCACGCCGATCAGCTTGAAGTAGCCGGGGAAGACCATCGAGTAGTTCACGAGCGTCCCGTGGAGCGCGTCCTGATTCTTCGCGCCCTCCAGCAGCACCATGCGCCCCCAGCGGTTGCGTCCCAGCGGAAGCGTGTTGGTGGCGCTCACCGCCTCGACGCCGGGCAGCGCAGCGATCTGCTGCGTGAGCGAGTGGAAGAACTGGATGCGCTGCTGCGGCTCGGGATAGGTGGCAAATGGGAGCAACACCGAGCCGGTCAGCACGCCGTCGACCCGCAGCTTGCCTTCGAGCTCGTAGCGCTTCATGAAGCTGCGAATCATGAGCCCCGCGCCCACCAACAGCACCAGCGACAGCGCCACCTCGGCGACCACCAGCGACGAACGCAGGCGATTGCCCCCCCGCGACGAGCCGGCCTGCGCGCTGCCTTCGCGCAGCGCCTCGTTCAGCCGCGTGTCGGTGGCATGGAAGGCGGGCGCGAATCCGAACAGGATGCCGGCGAACACCGAGACGCCCACGGTGAACAGCAGCACCGGCGAGTCGATCTGGAATTTGAGCCACATCGGCAGCTCCATCGGAATCATCGCCATCCACATCCGCTGCCCCCAGTGCGCGAGCAGCACGCCCACCGCCGCGCCGCCGGCGGCCACGGCCACGCTCTCGGTGAGCAGCTGGCGGACGATGCGCGCGCGCGAGGCGCCCAGCGCCATGCGCAGGCTGATCTCGCGGCGCCGCGCCGCGGAGCGCGCCAGCATCAGGTTGGCAACGTTGGCGCAGGCAATCAGCAGCACGAACGCCACCGCGGCCTGGAGCAGCATCATCATCGGCCGGATGTCATCGACCAGCCGCTTCTTGTAGGGCAGGACGCGTGCGTCGATGCCGTCGTACTCCTTGGGGTGATCGCGCCGCAGCTCGCCGTTCAACGCGTTCATCTCGGCGCTCGCTTGATCGGGCGTGACGCCGGCCTTGAGTCGTCCGGCGACCTGCAGCTCGAACGAATCCCACGTCTCGTCCTTGGGATCGAAGCCCATCGGGATCCAGAAGTCCTGGTTCTCGGGCCACAGGAAGCCCTCGGGCATCACGCCGACGATGGTGCGCGTGCGGCCGTTGAGACGCAGCGTCTTGCCGAGCACGTTGGAGTCGCCGCCGTAGCGCGTCTTCCAGATGCGGTAGCTGATCACCACGTTTGCCCAGTTCTTGCCGAGTTCCTCCTCGGTCGCGGTGAAGCCGTGCCCGACCACCGGCTGCACGCCGAGCGCGTCGAACAGGTCGTAAGTCATGGTCGTGCCGTAGAAGCGCTCGGGCTCCTTGCCGATCGTGACGAACGCGTTCATGTCCCACCACGCGCCGACGTGCTCGACGGTCTTCAACCGGTTGCGCATCTCGCGGAGCTGCAGGAACGCGACGTTCATGTCGTCGTGCCGGCGGGGATTCCAGTTCTCCATGGCCACCAGACGCTGCGATTCGGGCAGCGGCATCGGCCGGTAGAGCACGCCGTAGACCATGCTGAACACCATCGTGTTGAGTCCGATGCCGAGCGCCATCACCGCCACCACGATCGCCGTGTAGCCGGGCGAGCGACGCAGCGAGCGGAACGCGAACTTCAGGTCCTGGAGCAGAACGTCCACGCCTCACCCCCGCCGCTCGTCGACGACTCGGCCGTCGAACAGTTGAACGGTGCGGTCGGCGAAGCGCGCGAACCGCGCATCGTGAGTGACCATGCAGATCGTCGAACCTTGCCGGTGCAGTTCCCGCAGCAGGTTCATCACCGCCTCGCCGTTCGACGAGTCGAGATTCCCGGTCGGTTCGTCGGCCAGCAGGATGAGCGGCTCGCCCGCCAGCGCGCGAGCCACCGCCACGCGCTGCTGCTGGCCGCCCGAGAGCTGGCTCGGCAGATGCCGCGCGCGATGCGCCATGTTGACGCGCTCGAGCGCGTTCGAGACGCGCGTCTTGCGGTCCGCGGGGCTCAGGCCGCGATAGGTGAGCGGCAGTTCCACGTTCTCTTCCACGGTCAGGTCGCCGATCAGGTTGAAGCTCTGGAAGATGAAACCGATCTGCCGGTTGCGGATCCGCGCACGCTCGCTGAACGAAAGGTTCTCGACCGGGCGCCCGTCGAGCCAGTACTGGCCGGCGCTCGGCGTGTCGAGCAGGCCGAGGATCGAGAGCAGCGTGGACTTGCCGCAGCCCGAGGGACCGGCAATCGACAGGAACTCGCCGGGATGGATCTCGAGATGGATACCCATCAAAGCGTGGGTCTCGACCTCATCGGTGTAGAAGATCTTCTGCACGTCGGCGAGACGAAGCAGGCTCCGGGCGTCGGCGTTGGCGGCGTGGCCGTTGGTGCGAGCCGCCGGTTCGGCGCTGAGTGTTGCGGACATCGGTTTCTCCTTCCCGCTCGCGGGACGTTCGTTCATCTCACCCTCACGCGATCGTTGTTCGCCCATCGGGACATCTCCGACAGGATGACCTGATCGCCCTCGTTCAATCCCTGCACGACTTCCACATTGTTGGCCGAACCGCGGCCGAGCTTGACCGGCACCCGCACCGCGAGATGCCCGTCGGGCTCGAGCCGGTAGAGCGGGACGGTCGCCTCGCTCGATCCGTCGGCCGGGCGGCCCACGTAAAGCACGTTCTCGAGCCGCTCGATCTCGATCACGGCCTCGACGCTGAGATCGGGCCGCGAGCCCCTGGGCAGCTCGCCGTCGATGGCGAGATCCACCGCCACCGTGCCGCTCTGCACCGAGGGATCCACGCGCGAGACGTGCCCGTTCACGGTGCCGTTGTGGGTGTCGATTACGGCCTTCAGGCCGAGCGTGAGATCGCGCGCCTGGATCTCGGGCACCTGGACCACCGCCTTCAGGCGGTCCTGGCCCGCCACCCGCGCCATCAGCTGACCCGGGTTCACCCAGGCGCCCGGCTGGAGCGACAGTTCCTGGAGCACCCCGGCGGCACCCGCGCGCACCTCCATCGAGGCCACGCGCTGGTTCTGGAAGCGGGCGATGGCCTCGAGGCGCTCGACCTCGGACTTGCGCAGATCGAGCTGCGCGTCCAGCGATTGAGAGAGCACGTCCAGCCGCCGCTGCTCGGCCTGATAGCGGGTGCGCGCGTCGTCGGCGCGGTCACGCGCCTTCTCGACGTCCATTTCGGAGTTGAGGCCCTCGCTCGACAGCCGCTCGGCCACCTTGACGTCGCGCTCGGCGTCGCGCACCTCGAGCTTGACCGAGGCGACCGCCGACTCCTCGGCGAGCCGCTGGCTCTCGAGCGAGGCCTTCTGGCCGGCCAGATCGGCCTCGGCGAGCTTGAGCTGGCGCTCGGCGTCGAGCGCCTCGAGCTGGACGTCGGGGTTGCTCATCTCGAGCAGCAGCGTGGTGGGCTGGACCTGAGCGCCCGGTCGCACCAGCACCCGCTCGACGCGCCCGGCGGTGAGCGCCGAGACCAGTCGCTGGTCCTCGGGCACCAGCGAGCCGGTGGCGCGAACGTCGCGGACCATCTCGCCACGATGAACGGTGTCGATCAGCACGGTGTTGCGCTCCAGGGTCGGGGCCGCCGGCTTGAGCTGGGTCATTCCAAACGTCATGAGCGCGAGCACCGCGGCCACGCTTCCCCAGATCAGGGTGCGCGGACGCCGCTTCACTTGTCGTGGAATGTCCATGCTTCCTCCGTGCGCGATAGACGGGTGGTTTCCAAGCGGGGTTGCACTGGAAGTTCCGTACCAGTCGCCGTCGCGCGCGCGAATCGAGAAATCATGCACTTGCGAGCGCGGCGCACACCCGCGATGTCGCCCGAGTGTCCGATCGCGGGATTCGCGCGTCCCGGAACCGGACACGCGCGCGACCGCTCGTCCCCGGTGCGCGTCAGCCCTTCATCCGCTTCAGGTCCTTCTTCGCGGGATCGAGATCGGGCTTGAGCTTGAGCGCTTCCTCCAGCTCGGCGACCGCTTCGCTCCTCTTCCCCTCCTTCTCGAGCACCAGTGCAAGCCGCCAGCGTCCGTGGGCGAGCGTGGGCCCGTTCGGCTCGGGCTCGATCTCGAGGAAGCGGCGAAAACTCTTCTCGGCGCGCGGAAGATCGGTGCCGTCGAGGAGCAGGATGCGCCCGCTCTGGTACCAGGGATTGCGGTCGTCAGGACAGGCGGCGTCCGCCGCACTCAATACGGCGTCGAGGTCGGACCAGCGTTGTTGGTGAGCGTAAATGCTGGCGAGCAGCAGGTAGGGAATGGCGCGGTCCGGCTCGGCTTCGCTGGCGGCGCGGGCGTTCTTCTCGGCCTCGTCCCATTTCTGCCGCCACGGCGCCGTACACCAGCTCGCCAGGGCGACGCGAGCCTCGACATCGTTCGGATCCTTCTCGATGGCGCTGCGGTAGTGGGCTTCGACCGCATTCGTGTCACCCGTTTCCTGGCAGTAGCGGGCCAGGGCGAGCTCGCCCTTGGAGGCATCGATCTCGCCGACTTCCTGGGCGTAGCGCAGCGCCTTCTTCTTGTCTCCGCCGGCGATCCCCGGAGCTCGAACGTGGAACTCCATCAGACCGAGCCTCGCGTCGATCTGTTTGGGATCGAGATGGAGGGCGGTCTCGGCCTCCTTGCGGAACCTGCCGGCCAGCCCCATCACCTTGAACATGCTGGCGTTGCTCGCGCGCTCGCCGAACACCTCGGACAGGGCTTCGTGCGCCTCGGCATCGTTGGGGGCGATCGCGATCGCCTGTTCGCCCAGCTTCTGGGCGGCGTCGAGGTCGTGGAACGCGAGCCGCACCTGGCACAGGCCGGTCAGCACCGTGGGGTCCCGCGGCCTCTCCTTCTGCTCGGCTTCGAGGAGCGCGCGCGCCTGCTTCCAGTGCTGATGATCGATGAGCGCGCGGGCGGAGCGTGGCGGCGTCGCGTCGGCGGCGGGCGCGATCGCCACGCGAGCGAGGGTGAGAGCGGCGATCAGGACGGGAAGGGGTCCGGGGTGTGGCAGGCGGATCATGGCGAGGATCCTCCGCGCTCCAAAGGTCGTGCTCCGAAGATTGCGGTTGCCCGGCAGAAGCCCAAGCCGTTCCACAGGTTCCGGCGACTCTGAGCGAAAATCAGGCCAGAAGGTTGGGGCGCAACCGTCAGCCCTCCGCCAACCGCAATCTTCGGAGCACGACGGTTGAGACGCACCAGCCGTGGCCCGGGTTGCGCCACGGCTGGGGGACCTCAGCGAAGGGGATCGACCCGCTCAGTTGCCGTCGTCGTCGTCGTCGGAGCTGCCCTCGTCGCTCCCCTTGTCGGGCTTGCTCTTCACCTTGATCTTCTCGTGGCCGTTCTTCGGATTGTCCTCGTCCGACTCGCCAACCTTCTCGCCCGGGCGATGGAGCAGGATCGAGCCCTGGAACGACTCGAGATCCAGGTCGGCGCCGCCGCTGCCGAGCTGCAGGCTGAAGCGCTTGTGGTGTTTCTCGTCGGTGGTCTTGGGGAGCGTGAAGGTGCTCTCGAACGAGCCGCCGTAGGTCGCGACCTCGATGTTGAGGCTGGCGTCGGCGGGAATGGCCACGTAGACGTTGCCGTTGTGGGTGCTCATCTCGTAGCGCCCGGTCTTGGCGAAGGTGCCGTCGTAGGTGATGGTGCCGTTGACGGTCGAGGCCTCGAGCGAATTGAGCTGGACCTTGCTCATGGTGATCGCACCATTCACCGACTCCACCGAGAGGTCGCCCTTCACGTTGGTCACGTCCACGCCCTCGTTGACCGAACTCAGCTCGAGCTTGCCGCTCGCCCCGGCCACGGTCACGTGCCCCTGCACCGAGGTGAGCGAGACGTAGCCGTCGCCGCCGGTCACCTCGACGTCGCCCTGCACGGTCTCGGCCTCGAGCTTGCCCTTCAGCCCCTTCGCCGAGATGTCGCAGTAGACGCCGCTCAGCTTGAGGGCGATCCAGGCGGGAACCGTGAGCCGGTAGTCGGCGCTTCCCGACACGCCGCGGTCGCTCTCCAGCTCGATTTGGATGTCGTCCCCATCGCGGTCGAGCGTCAGCTCGGAGTGCCGGTTGTGGTCCACCTCGACACGCACCGCATTCTTGGTCCAGGTCTGCACGTCGATGCTGCCGGCATAGTTCTCGAGGGTGAGGCGCGCACCCTGGGTGACGTTGATCGTGGTATCGGAATGAGCCCCCATGGCTACCGACATCACGACCGCCAGAACCATCGGATTCATGAGTTGCGTCCCCTCGTTCTAGATCTGCGCCAGCGAGTTCACGCGCTTGAGCAGAGCGACTTTCCGGCGCATGGTACTCGCGAGATGGGCGTTGAGATAGGGGCTGGCGGGATCGGCGGCCAGCGCGGCGCGCGCTTCCGCGATGGCCTTGTCGATCAACGCCAGGTTCTGCTCAACGATCTGCACGGTGTGCGGATCGAGCCGTGAGCGGCTCGCCTGGAGCGCGCCCTGCAGCTCGTTGATGGTGGCGTCGTAGCGCGCCACTCCGAAATCGGCGACCGCGGCCGGCGAGACGCCGGCATCGGAGCCGGAGAGCCGCCGGGCGGGGCCGGCGCCGCTTGAAGGCGTCACGGGCGAGCTGTCGGGGGTGCCGGGAGCCGGGAGCGGCGTCGCCGCGCCGCCGGGCGTCACGCCGGTTCCGGGCGCCACCGCCACCGGGCCGTTCGCGCCACGGGACGGCGCTCCCCAATTGCGCTGCCCGATCATCCAGGCGAGGCCGCCGCTCACCACGACCAGCACCGCGGCCGCCGCCACCAGCTGGGCGCCGCTCAGGCTGAAGCGCTGAGAGAATCGCCCCGCCCACCGCCCGGCGGAGGGCAGCCCGAGCAGGCGGCCCTTCAAGCGCGGCTCGATCGCCGGCCACAGGTCGCGCTCGGGCGGCAGCTGCGGCAGCGCGCCCGCCCGGGCCGCCACGACGCGCAACTCCTCCAGCACCGCCGAGCACTCGGCGCAGGCGGCGAGATGGGCGTCGCAGGCATCGCGCTCCCCGCGGGCCAGCTCGCCATCCAGGTACTCGGACAGGCGATCGGTCCAGTGCTCGGTGCGATTCGAGTTCATGCCCTCAGGTGTCCTCTCAACAGCATGCGCGCGCGGTGAAGCTGCGCCTTGGTCGTGCCGGTCGTGACTTCGAGAAACTCGGCGATTTCATCGTGACGGTAGCCCTCGACGTCGTGGAGCAGGAAGATGGCGCGCGCACCCTCGGGCAGCCGGGCGATCGCGCCCTCGAGATCGATGCCGAACTCTTTCGAGCCCACCGGCGTCGGGAGCTGATCGAGCGCCTCGTCGTCGGGCAGGAACCGCTCGCGCCGCTGGCCGTGCCACTGGCGGCGGCTGAGCATCACGTTGACCGCCAGCCGATGCAGCCAGGTGCCGAACGCGGCCTCGCCGCGAAACGTCCCGAGCTTCTCCCACGCTCTCACGAACACGTCCTGCGTCACCTCCGCGGCCTCGTCGTAGCTCAACATGCGACCGGCCAGGCCATGCACCCGCGCCACGTGGCGCCGGTAGAGTCGCTCGAAGGCCCGGCGATCACCGGCCTGGGCCCGGCTGACGTCTTCGGCATCGGCGCCCGCGGGGGCCGGATCCTTGGTGAACTCGGGATTCATGACCCTCAGGGCAAGCGTTGCCATTGCTCCCGTTGAGACGGCCGGTCCCTCCGGAAGGTTGAAGTCCGGGACCGGGTTTCCACCGGCAGCGCCCCGGCCATCTCCCGCCCCAGCTGCCCGATTTCAGCACTTCTTTCCAACGATTCACCGAGTTCAGTAGTCGAAATCGACGTCGCGCAACCTGGAGCCCGGGGTCCGACGTAGGGACTGCTGTGTTCCATCGCCCGATCGCCCCTCCGAGGAGCCCCGTCATGCCCAGCGTCTCTCTGAACCCGCCCGCGCGGCGGGCGCACGCCCTGGTCAATGCCCTGCTCATCGCGCTCGGCCTGCTCGGCCTGGCGCTGGCCGCCAATTCGTTGGTCAACACGCTGGCGGCCGCGAGCCCCGGCTCCCCCGAGCGCTTCTCCGTCACCGGCAGCGAGGTGCGCATCTACGACCTGGCCGGACAGGCCAGGCTCACGGCGGGAAACGGCACGGCGGTGGTGGTGCTGGTGACGCGCGGCGGCGGCGACTCGGGACAGCTCAAGGTCGCGACCGGCGAGATCGAGGGCGCGCAGACCCTGCGGGTGATCTTTCCTTCCGACCGCGTGATCTACCCGGCGATGGGGCATGACTTCAACACCGAAGTGCAAGTGCGGGACGATGGCACCTTTCACGAGGGACACGACCACTGGAGCATGAGCGGACACCGGGTGCGGATCAGCTCTCACGGCAGCGGCCTCGACGCGCACGCGGATCTCGAAATCCAGGTTCCGCGCAATCAGCAGCTCAAGCTGCACCTCGCGGCCGGCGACGTCAACGTGAAGAACGTCGACGGCGAGCTGCTGCTCGACACGGGAGCCGGCGACGTCACGGGAAGCGGAACGCGCGGCAAGCTCAAGGTCGACACCGGCTCGGGTGACGTGACGCTCAGTGACGCGCAGGGCGAGCTCGACGTGGACACCGGCTCGGGCGACGTGGAGCTGAGCGGCATGAAGGGCGAGAAGGCCAAGATCGACACGGGCTCGGGTCGCATTCGCGCCAGCGACGTGGCGGTGCAGGGGCTCGACCTCGACACCGGCTCGGGTGGCGTCGAAGCGAGCGGCGTCAAGACCCGGCTGCTGCGCGTCG
This sequence comes from Candidatus Sulfotelmatobacter sp., assembly GCA_035498555.1. Lineage (NCBI taxonomy): Bacteria > Pseudomonadati > Acidobacteriota > Terriglobia > Terriglobales > Candidatus Korobacteraceae > Candidatus Sulfotelmatobacter > Candidatus Sulfotelmatobacter sp. The sequence continues at coordinate 9,395 of DATKAB010000076.1, read as the reverse complement.
ACACCGGCAGCGGCTCGGTGGACATCGGTTTGCTCGCCGCGGCGGAGAAGATCGGCGTGGACACCGGGTCGGGCAGCGTGACGCTGCGCGTGCCCTCGGGCCTCGGCGCCGACATCTCGTTCGAGACCGGCAGCGGCGATTTCCACACCGATCTGCCGGTGCAGATCCAGCAGCTACGGGACGGCAGCTATCGCGGCAAGCTCGGCGACGGCTCGGCGCGCGTGATCGTGGAGACGGGGTCCGGCAGCCTGCGCCTGATGGCATCGCAGACCAAGTAGCCTCACCGGCCCGGAGGGGCGGCTCCGGCGGCCGGGCCGGAGGATTCCCGCGGCATCACGCCGCTGTGCAGCATCTGCTCGCCGAGCCGCGCGCGGGCGCGGTCCTCGACCAGGTGCGCCACCAGCGCGGTCCAGCCGGTCTGATGGCTGGCGCCCACGCCGCGGCCGTTGTCGCCGTGGAAGTATTCGTAGAACAGCACCAGATCGCGCCAGGCGGGATCGGACTGGTAGCGCTTCTCGTCGCCGTGTGCGGGCCGGCGTCCGAAGTCGTCGCGAAGGAAGAGCCTCGTCAGCCGCTCGCCCAGCTCGCGCGCCACCTCGGACAGGCTCATCCAGCGACCGGAGCCGGTCGGGCACTCGACCTGGAACTCGTCGCCGTAGAAATGGTGGTAGCGCTCGAGGGATTCGATCAGCAGGTAGTTCGAGGGGAGCCACACCGGCCCGCGCCAGTTGGAATTGCCGCCGAACAGGGCGGTGTCGGCTTCGGCCGGGGTGTAGCGCACCTCGTACTGTTCGCCGTCCACGGTGAGCATGAACGGGTTCTGCTCGTGGAACTTGGAGAGCGAGCGGAGCCCGTAGGGTGAGAGGAACTCGTTCTCGTCGAGCAAGCGCCTCAGGACGCGCTGCAGGCGCTCCTTCGAGGGAATCGCGAGCAGCCGGTGGGCCTGGTCGCCGTGACGATGCTGTTCCATGTAGGCGATGTGCTGCGCGAGATCGCCGCGATTCTCGAGGAACCAGCGCATCCGTTTGGCGAACCCCGGCAACCGCCGGATCACGTTCTCTTCGAGGATTCCCGCGGCGAACAGCGGAACCACCCCCACCATCGACCGCACCCGCAGCGGCACGCGCCGGTCGCCCATGCGCAGCTGGTCGTAGTAGAAGCCGTCTTCCTCGTCCCACAACCCGGTGCCGCCGAGCGTGTTCATCGCGTCGGTGATGGCGATGAAGTGCTCGAAGAACGTGGAAGCGATGTCCTCGTAGGCCTGGTCCTCACTGGCCAGCTCGAGCGCGATCGACAGCATGGTGGCGCAGAAGAACGCCATCCACGCGGTGCCGTCGGCCTGCTCGAGGGTGCCGCCGCCGGGCAGCGGCTTCGAGCGGTCGAACACGCCGATGTTGTCGAGGCCGAGGAAACCGCCGCCGAACAGATGGTGGCCCTCCATGTCCTTGCGGTTCACCCACCAGGTGAAGTTGAGCGTCAGCTTCTGGAAGCAGCGCTCGAGGAACAGCCGATCCCGCTGGCCGCGCGGTCCGGTCATCTTGTAGACGCGCCAGACCGCCCAGGCGTGCACCGGAGGATTCACGTCGCCGAAGTTGTATTCGTAGGCGGGCAGCTGCCCGTTGGGGTGCATGTACCACTCGCGCAGGAACAGCACGAGCTGCTGCTTCGCGAACTCGGGATCGATCTGCGCGAACGGGATCATGTGGAACGCTTCGTCCCAGGCCGCGTACCACGGGTACTCCCACTTGTCCGGCATCGAGATCACGTCGCGATTGTGGAGATGCGGCCAGTCGTAGTTGCGCCCCTTCCAGCGCGCCACCGGCGGTGGCGGCTGCGCGGGATCGCCCTCCAGCCAGTCCTTCACGACGTAGTAGTAGAACTGTCGTGACCACAGCAGGCCGGCGTAGGCCTGCCGGACCACGCGACGCTCGTCGGCCGAGGCAGTGGAAGGGAGCCGCCCCAGATAGAACTCGTCGGCCTCGCGGATCCGCTGAGTGAAGGTGCCGTCGAATCCGGCGCCGAACGCCTCGGCGGGCGCGCTCGCGCCCGGAGCGAGGCGCAGACGCACCGTCATTTCACCGCCGGCGGGAATCTCGAGGCGGTAGTAGACGCCGGCCTTGGTGCCGGCGCGCTGCGGATTCACCGCGCCCGAGCGGCCGCTCGCGATGTAGTCGTGGAACGCGTCCTTGGTGAAGGGCGTTCGATTCTGGACGCCGAACAGCCGCTGCGCGTTGGTCTCGTTCTCGGTGAAGATCAGCGCGGGCGCACGCGCGAACGGCCCCGGTCCGGCGCGCAGCTGGTACTCGCCGAGCGTCTCGTGCCGAGCCACCACCGTGCTGTCATCGAGGCGGCGCAGATCGGGCCGCGGGCCGTAGTCCTCGCCGGTCCTCCCCCAGCTCCAGGTGTTGCGAAACCACAACGTCGGCACCAGGTGCAGAGTGGCCGCTTCGGGCCCGCGATTCGCGGCAGTGATGCGGATCAGCAGATCGTCCGGGCCGGCCTTGGCGTACTCGGCCAAGACGTCGAAGTAGCGGTTTTCGTCGAACAGTCCGGTGTCCCTCAATTCGAACTCCGGATCCTGCCGCGTGCGCTTGTGATTCTCGTCGCGCAGGCGCGCGTAGGGGAATTCGGCCTGCGGATACTTGTAGAGGGCCTTGAAGTAGGAGTAGGTCGGCGTCGCGTCGAGGTAGTAGTAGCACTCCTTCACGTCCTCGCCGTGATTGCCTTCGGGTCCGCTCAGGCCGAACAGGCGTTCCTTGAGGATGGGATCGCGCCCGTTCCACAGCGCCAGCGCGAAGCAGAGCCGGCACTCGCGATCGGTGACACCGAGCAACCCGTCTTCGCCCCAGCGGTAGGCGCGGCTGCGGGCGTGGTCGTGAGGAAAGTACGCCCAGCTGTCCCCGCCCTCGGAATAGTCCTCGCGCACCGTGCCCCACTGGCGCTCGGAGAGATACGGACCCCAGCGCTTCCAGTTCTTCGAGCGCCGGGCCTCCTCTTCGAGCCTCACCTTCTCGGCATCGGGCACGATCGAGCGTTCCCCCGGATGTGCGTCGTCGTCGCGCTCATTTGACCACGGACCCCGGGGTCACGCCAGCCGGGCGCATTCCTCCGCGCTGGTGACGCGCAAACGCCGCGCACGGGCGACCTGTCGAACTCTTGAAACGGTTCTGCCATCCATTGGGCTAGTTTGAATTCGGCTCGCGCGGGCACCCCGCGCGCCGCCGGCCCGGAACTCCCGCCCCGAGGACCGTCTTGCCCCTCCGCCTCAAGACCTGGCCCAACTCTCTCGTCGCGCTCCTGCTGCTGATCTCGGGCGCGGCGCGTGCGGACTATGGGCAGCATTTTTCGGGAGCCGCGCGGCAGATTCGCCTCTCGCCCCCGCACGTCGAGCAGGGCCCGAAGCTCGACGGTGCGCTCGACGATTCGGTGTGGGCGATGGCGGCGGTGCTCGATTCGTTCACCAACATCCGCCCGGTCGAAGGCGTGCGCGACACGCTCGGCACCGTCGCCTACGTCATGTACGACGATCAGAATCTCTACATCGGCTTTCGCGCGTTGGACGACCCCAGGCAGGTGCAGGCGCCGGTGGTGCCACGCGATCAGATCGGTCAGGGCGACTGGGTCGGCGTCTCGATCGACGCCTACAACGACAAGCAGAAGGCGTTCTTCCTGTGCTCCAGCCCGAATGGCATCCAGATGGACGGCGTGGACCAGGAAGGGCAGAACACCGACATGGCGCCCGACTTCCAGTACACGTCGCGCGGTCGCATGACCGATCGCGGCTACGAAGTCGAAATGGCGGTGCCTTTCAAGACGCTGCGGTTCATGCCCGGGGATCGGGTCACCTTCGGTTTTCAGGCGATCCGCGACATCAAGCGCTCGGGCACTCACACCTACTGGGCGCCGGTGACGCGCAACATCAACAGCTATTTCACGCAGCTCGGGGCGCTGGAAGACCTGAACGGCGTGCGTCCCGGGCGCAATCTGCAGGTGATCCCCGAGCAGACCGCGACCGCCACCGCGGTGCGTGACGGCGAACAGATGACCTACGGCGACCCGACCGGCCGCTTCGGCGTGGGCGTGAAGTACGGGCTCACCACCAATCTGGTCGCCGACGTCACGGTCTCGCCCGATTTCAGCCAGGTCGAGGCCGACGCCGGCGTGGTGGACGTGAACGCCCGCTACGCCACTTTGTTCCCCGAGAAGCGCCCCTTCTTTCTCGAGGGCGCGGACATCTTCACCACGCCGGTCGATCTCGTGTACACGCGGCGCATCGCCGATCCACGCTACGGCGTCAAGCTGACGGGCAAGGTGGGGCGCACTTCGATGGGCGTGCTGAGCGCGGACGATCGCTCGGCCGGCGACGGAATCGAGACCCTCCCCAACTTCGCGAATCCCTATCTCGGCGAGAACGCCCGCTACAACATCGTCCGGCTGCGGCAGGACGTGTTCAGGAATTCCTACGTCGGCCTGCTGGCGGGAGATCGCACCCAGGGCGATCGGTACAACCGCGGCTTGGGTCTCGACGGGCGCCTCAAGTGGGCGCAGAAGTACACGCTCGACTGGCAGGGCGTGGGAAGCCAGAGCCGCGACCAGAACTTCTCGAGCGGCATCGCGAAGCTCGATTCGGCGCAGCTGGCGGCGCTGGATCCCTCGATTGCCCCACGCGCCGGCCAGATGCGCTCGGGGAAGGCGTGGTATGGCAGGCTCTCGCGCGATACCAAGCACCTCACGCTGCAGCTCGGCGCCGACGGGACCTCGCCCGACTTCGCCGCCGACATGGGCTTCATCACCCGCACCGACGTGTTTCACCAGGCGGCCGGCATCGTCCCCCACATCCTCGGCAGGGACGGCGGCTGGTACAGCGACATCCGCCCGATGCTGTTCTACGACCGCTACGACAACTACGCGGGGACGACGCTCCAGGACGATGTGCTCTCCTTCATCTTCGAGGCCGATCTGCCGCGCGCCTCCTACTTCGGCACCGAGAACAACAAACGCTACTACCGGATCGGCGACGCCACCTTTCCCGACCTCTACCGCCACGCGGTGTATGCCGGCACCGACGGCTGGCGTGGCGTGCGGCCGTTCGTCACCTACGTGTGGGGCGATCAGGTGGTGTTCTCGGAAGCGGCGCGCGGGCACGACTATCGAGTGGACGCCGGCGCCAACCTGCGTTTCAGCTCGCAGCTCGACGGCTCGGTCGAGGTGCAGGCCAGCACGGTGTGGCGCGAACAAAACAACAGCCGTTACGCGGAACAGTTCATCCCGCGCGTGCGAGTCTCCTACCAGTTCACCAAGGAGCTGGCGGTGCGCACCATCACCCAGATGGTTTCGGTGCGGCAGTTCGACTCGAGGGATCTCGAGACCAGCAAGTCTCAGGTGGTGACGCCCGACGTGCTGTTCAGCTACTACGTGCGGCCGGGCACGGTGGTCTATCTCGGCTACGGCTCGCTGCTCGAGAGCAGCGTCGATGGGCAGAAGCTCCAGCCGGCGCGCAGCAGCGTCTTCACCAAGCTCAGCTACCTCTGGGAGATGTAGCGGCCCGGAGGGCGCCGCTCCCCGGCGCCTGCGGCCGTCAGCGCGCCTGCGGGCTCACCACGCTCTTGATGCCGGCGGCGCGGTGCGCGATGAGATCGGGCGCCGAGTCGAGGTCCGAGCGGGAGGTGATCATCGCGCGTACCGCGTCGGGCCAGCGCTGCATGAAGGTGGCGAGGTCCTTGATCGCGTTCTCGTAGGAGCCGCGTCCGGCGTTGACGCTGCCGAGCAGCACCTGGTTGCGCAGCACCAGGTGGCGCATGATCCGGTCGGTGTCGAGGCGCACCGGCGCCTTCCGCCCTGGAACGCCGGTGAACACGAACGCACCGTTCACGCCGAGGAACTTGATGACCTCGAAGGACAGTGGCGCCGCGCCCACCGCCTCGTAGACCAGATCGATGTCGCCCGCCGCCTCGGCCAGGTGCTCAACCGAATGCGTCTCGGCGGGGATCGGGGTGGCGCCGAGGTCCTGAAGAATCGAAGCACGCGCTACGTCGGAGAGCGACTTGGAGTAGACGCAGACCCGGTAGCCCAAGATGGTGAGCAACATTGCGCCCAGCAACCCGACCGGACCCGCGCCCAGCACCACGGCGTTCTTCGGCTGCGCATGCGAATGTCGCGCCGCCTCGGGCAGTCGAGTCTCGACCGCCCGTGCCTGCTCGAGCGCCTTCTCGGCAATCGTGAGCGGCTCGATCAGCACCCCGGCTTCGCGCAGGCCCGGCGGCACCGGCAGGAAGTAGCGCTCGTGATCCACCACCCGCTCGGTCATGTAGCCGTGCGCGCCCTTGATGCCGCGTTCGGTGAAGTCGCCGGTGACGCAGAAGTCCTGGCGACCGGCACGACATGGCGCGCACGATTCGTGCGGGCAGGGGCGGCGCACCATCGGCACCACGAAGTCGCCGGCCTTGATGCGCGCCACCGCCGAGCCCACCTCGATCACGCGCCCGAACGCTTCGTGCCCGATCACCAGATAGTCGTCGCCCGCCGGCGGCGTGCCGTAGGTAAACGAGCCGATCTCGTAGTCGGTGCCGCAGATCCCGACGTCGAGCGTACGCATCAGCACGTCGATCGGCGAGCGCAGTTTGGGTTCGGGATGATCGCGCACCGTGATCACGCGGGCGGCCGGGCTAACGGTGACGGCTTTCATGACTGGAGCCGGATTCCCAGCTCCTTGAGCGTGGTGTCTTCCACTTCCGCCGGCGAACCATCCATCAGACTCGCGGCACTCGCGCTCTTCGGGAACGCGATGGTGTCGCGAATCGAGTCGCGGCCGGCCATCAGCATGACGATGCGGTCGAGGCCGATGCCGATCCCACCGTGGGGCGGCGACGCGTAGCGATAGGCGTCGATCAGGAAGCCGAACTTGTCCTGCATTTGCTCGGGCGAGAAGCCAACCACCTTCATCACCCGCTGCTGGATGTCGGGGCGATGGATGCGGATCGAGCCCGAGCCCAGCTCGTTGCCGTTCAACACCAGGTCGTAGAGCTGCGCGTGGACCGCGGCCGGATCGGTTTCGAGCCGATCGAGGTGCTCGGGGTTCGGCATGGTGAACATGTGATGCCGCGCCTCCCAGCCCTTGCGGTCGGGGTTCCACTCGAACAGCGGGAACTCGCGCACCCAGCAGAACTGCCACTCGCGCTCGCGCCCTTTCAAGAGCGGCTGGCCGAGCTGCGTGCGCAGGACACCCAGCGCCTTCAAGGTCTGCTCCCACGGCCCGCTGGTGAACACCACCGCGTCGCCGGTCCGGGCGCGCGTCGCGGCGTAGAACTCGTCGAGCAGCGCGCCGGGGAAGATCACCTGCTGCTTCTCGCGCTCGCTCTCCACCACCTTGAAGAAACTCAGGCCTCCGGCGCCGGCTTCCTTCACCACGTCTTCGAACTTGCGCAGCTGGGTGCCCGAGATCTCGGCGCCGCCCGGGATCGTCATCGCCACGCCCACTCCGTCTTTCGCCTTGGCGCCGTTGGCGATCACGTTGCGCGGCGAGCGGGCATGAATGGAAGTGGTGTCGGTGAATTCGAGGCCGAAGCGCAGATCGGGCTTGTCACTGCCAAAGCGCAGCATCGATTCGTGGAAGGTGAGGCGCGGAAACGGCCGCTGGAGCGTGACGCCCAGGCATTCCTTCCACAGCGCCGCGAACAGGCCTTCGACCGCGGCGAACACGTCCTCCTCGGTGACGAAGCTCATCTCGAGGTCGATCTGGGTGTGCTCGGGCTGACGGTCGGCGCGCAGATCCTCGTCGCGCAGGCAGCGCGCGAGCTGGAAGTAGCGATCGAAGCCCGAGATCATCAGCGTCTGCTTGTAGAGCTGCGGGCTCTGCGGCAGCGCGTAGAACTTGCCGAGGTGGACCCGGCTCGGCACCACGTAGTCGCGCGCGCCTTCGGGGGTGGGTTTCACCAGCATCGGGGTTTCGACCTCGAGGAAACTCTGGCTCGAGAGGTAGCTCCTCGCGGTCTGGGCGGCGCGATGGCGCAGCGCCATCACCTCGGCCAGCTCGGGCCGGCGGAGATCGAGGAAGCGGTAGCGGAGCCGCAGGTCCTCGTTCGCCAGCATGTGCTCTTCGTTGACCTGGAACGGCAGCGGATCAGCCGAGGACAGCACCTTCAGCTCGCGCACGTCGAGCTCGACCTCCCCGGTCGGCAGCTCCTTGTTGACCGACTCGGCGGGGCGCAGGCTCACCGGTCCACGCACCGCGATCACCCACTCGTTGCCGAGCCGCGAGGCGCGGTCGAGCAGCGCGCGGCCGCCGGTCTCGGGGTGGAACACGATCTGGCTGAGCCCGTAGCGATCGCGCAGGTCGACGAACAGCACCCCGCCATGGTCGCGCATGCGGTGCACCCAGCCCATCAGAATGGCGGCGCCGTGGGCGTCGGTGCGGCGCAGCGCGCCGCAGGTGTGAGTGCGGCGCCAGTCGCCGATCCCTTCGAGCTCGAGTTCCGCCGCAGGCTTCGTCTCGGTCATGTCGTTTCCGCGTTCTCCGGTTTGAGTCGCGCGCGCAGCGCTTCGATCAGCCGCTCGCGCTTCACCACTTCCTGCGTTCCCGCGGCCAGATCCCTCAAAGTCACTTCGCCGCGCTTCCCTTCGTCTTCGCCGAGGATAATGGCCAGCCGCGCACCGCTCTTGTCGGCGGCCTTCATCTGCGCGCCGATCGCGCGCGCTTCGAGATCGGCGTCCACCGCGAACTCTCGGCGCAGCTCGCGTACCAGCGAGGCCGCCGCCGAGCGCGTCGCATCCATCGCCACCACGTACACCGAGCGTTCGGTTTCCGGCGGCGTGAATCCGCGCTGCTCGAGCACCAGCACCACGCGATCGAGTCCGATCGAAAAGCCGACGCCCGGCGTGCTTGGGCCCCCCAGGGATTCGATCAGCCCATCGTAGCGGCCGCCTCCGCCCAGCGCGCTCTGCGCCCCGAGCGAGCGATCGTGCACCTCGAACGCAGTGCGCGTGTAGTAGTCGAGACCGCGCACCAGCCCATGGTCCAGTTCGTGGCGGATGCCCGAGGCGTCGAGCCCGGCGAGCACCGCCTGCCAGTGCGCGGCGGACTCGGCGTCGAGAGAATCGAGCATGCGCGGCATGGGCGCCGACAGCGACTTCATCGCCTCGTGGTCGCGCGGATCCTTGGTGTCGAGCACCCGCAGGGGATTCTCTTCGAGCCGGCGCTGCGAATCCGGGCCGAGCCGATCGCTCACCGGCTGGAGCCACGCGCGCAGCTGGTCGCCGTAGGCGCGGCGCGAGGCCGGCGTGCCGACGCTGTTCATCGCCACCACCAGATCGCGGAAGCCCCAGGCTTCGAACAGATCCACGAACAGGTTGATCATCTCGACGTCGGCGCCCGGGGCCGGCGTGCCGATGATCTCCGC
>DATKAB010000075.1 GCA_035498555.1 Candidatus Sulfotelmatobacter sp. | reverse complement strand
CGGCTTTTCGGGTCCGCCTTGTAACCGCGTGCGTTACATCGAGGCGATCCAGCTCGTCACCAGCTTCAGGTCGTCCTCTTTCACGTCCTTGAGCGCGTCGACGTGATCCTTGTCGGCCTTGACCGCCGCCATGATCTTGGCGGCGTCCTTGCCCTGCTTCTTGGCGATGTCCTTGAACGCCGGTCCGACCTTCTTCGAGCTCACCGCGTGGCAGGACAGGCAGCCGGCCGCCTTCGCCGTGGCTTCGGCTTTCTTCGCGTCGACCTGGGCCTGGGCGACGCCGGTCGCCAGCGCGAGGCCGGCCGTGGCGAGGGTTGCGATGAGCGTGCGCATCATGAGGTTCTCCGGATCGGGTTGAAGGCGTGGGGATTTTAGGCCATCCGCGCCGGGCGCGAAATGCCGCGCTTGGGCCTCAAACGCCGGTCCCCGCGCGGGCGTTGACGGGCCGGCGACCGGGCCGGCCGGAAACCGGGCGTCCTTCCGGCGGCCGCTTGACCCCCGTCAAGCCCGGCGGGCGGCGCACCGCTGTAATGCAAAATAGGCGCGGGGGCGTGCCCGCGCCCTGCCCTTGCCGACAAAGAGAAGAGGAAGTGGCGCGTCCCAGCGACGATCCCGGCGCCGGCCGGGAAGTGGAGGCGGCGATCGCGCGCGTGCTGGACGCCGAGCGCGACGCCCGAACGGCGGTGGCCGAGTGCGCGCGCCGCGCCGAGGCGCTGCGCGCGGATGCCCGCGCCACGGAGCGGCGCATCGCCGAGCGCGCCGCCGCGCGCATCGCCGCGATCCGGGTCGGCATGGCTGACAAGCTCGCCGCGCGCCTTGCCGCGATCGAAGCGCACGGTGTCGCGGCCGATCCCCAGGCTGTCCAGGACGAAGCCGCCCGGCAGCGCCTGGACGACGCCGTCGCACGCCTGGCCGACGAGCTCAGCGAGGCCCGGTCGTGAGCGGCATGCCCCTCGAATACGCCCAGGCGCGCCTCCAGGCCCGGTACGGTGCACGCGGGGACGAGCCGCTCTGGAACCAGATTCGCAGCGCGCGGAGCTTCCCGGCCCTGCTCGAGACGATCCGCACCTCGCCGCTGCGGCGCTGGGCCGAGGCGATCGCGCACGACGCGGATGCCGACGACATCGAGCTCGCCCTGCGCGCGTCGCTGCGCGGCGCGATCGACGAGGTCGCGGGCTGGATGCCGGCCCAGTGGCAGCGCGCACTGCGCTGGTGCCGGCACCTCGTTGACCTGCCGGCGCTCGCGCGCCTGGCGCGCGGCGAGCCGCCGCCGCCCTGGATGCGCCGCGACCCCGTGCTGCAGGCGTACGCCGAACCCGACCCCGACGCGCGGCGCGCGGCCCTTCGCGCGGGCCCGCTGGCCGGCATCGTCGCGCGCATCGAGAGCGAGGCCGCCGAAGGCGCGCCGAAGCACGCCGGCGGCCCGGAGGCGATCGCGCGCCGCGCCTGGCACGAAGAGTGGCGCGGCCGCTGGCCCCGCGATGCCGAGGAGGAGACGGCGCCGATCGAAGCGCTCGCCGCCGCGTTCGAGTCCCATCTCGCGCGATTCGCCGCGCAGCCGGTCGCCGAAGACGCCTGGGCCCTGCGCCACGGCTTCGAGCGCGAGCTGCGGCGGCGCTTCCGGCGTCACGCGCTCGCCCCCGCCGCGGCGTTCGCCTACCTGGCGCTGGTCGCGCTCGAACTGGAGCGGCTGCGCGCGCACCTCGTGACCCGCGCGGCGTTCGGACGGATCCCATGATCAGGCCGGAGCCGGCGCGCTGGTTCGAGATCCTGGTCGCGCGCGACGACGCGTTCATTGCACTCGAGGCGCTGGCGGGCACGGGCGCGGTCGAGATCGAGTGGCGCCGCGCGGAGACGGCCGCCGGCGCGACCGCGCGGGTCAACCCCCTCCTCCGCGACTACGGCAACCTCGCCCGTCGCTACCGCGCCTATTGGCCCGCGCCGCACCTGCGCGCGAGCGCGCGCGTCGCGCCGGCGGACGCACTGGCGGCGGCGATCGACCGGATCCACGCCTGGGCCGCCGAGGCGAAGCCGGGGATCGAGCGGCTGCAGGCGGTCGAGACCGAGCTCGCACAGCTCGACACGGTGGCGCAGGTGCTGGAGCGCATGCGCAGCGCGCCGATCGACTTCTCGGAGATCGGGGCACCGGGGGCCCGCCTGGCGGCGTGCGTGTTCGCGTATCCGACGGGGGCGAGGCTCGCGCTGCCGGCGAGCCTCCTGCTGCACCCGGTCGAGATCGGCGACGAGACCTACCTGCTCGCAGTCGGCACGCCCGAGGCGATCGAGCCGCTCGCTCAGGAAGTCACGGCCGCGGGCGGCCGTCGCTCGGCGGTGCCGCAGTGGCTGCGCCCGAGCGCCGAGGAGAACCTGGCGCTCGTCGCGGAGCGTCGCGCGGCGGCCGCGCAGGACGCAGTGGCGCTGCGCGCCGCGCTCGCGCAGCTCAACGCCCGACACGGGCTCGCCGCCACGCTCGGCGACGTCGTGCGCGCAACGTGGTGCTTCGAGAACGTCGGCGCGATCGCGGGGGGCGACGTGTTCTCGCGCATCACCGGCTGGACGAGCGACCGCGACCGACTCGCCGCGGCGATCGAGTCCTCCGAGGCGCGCGCCCTGGCGAGCTTTCCGCGGCCCCCGCGCGGCGTGCATCCGCCGCTCCTCCTGCACAACCCGTGGTGGGCGCGCCCGTTCGAGGTGTTCAGCCGCCTGTTCGGCATGCCGGGCGAGCACGGCGCCGACCCGAGCATGCTGCTGGCGATCGCGGTGCCGCTCCTGTTCGGCTACATGTTCGGCGACGTCGGCCAGGGGCTGGTGCTGGTCGCGGCGGGCTTCTGGCTGCGCAAGCGCATGCCGGTGCTGCGCCTGCTGATCCCGGCCGGCCTGTCGGCCGCGCTGTTCGGCCTCGCCTTCGGCAGCGTGTTCAGCGTCGAGCACTGGATCCACCCGCTGTGGCTGAACCCGCTCGAGCGGCCGCTCGTGGTGCTCGCCGTGCCGCTCGCCGGCGGCGTGGTCTTCCTCTCGCTCGGCTTCTTCCTCAGCGCGCTCGGGGCCGCCTGGCGCGGCGAGCTCGGCGAATGGCTCGCCACCGAGGGCGGGTTCGTGCTGGTCTACTTCGGCATCCTCGGCCTGTTCCTGCACGAGGCGTCGGCGCTCGTCGCGCTCGCCGGCGCCGCGCTGTTCGCGCTCGGGCATGCGCGTGCAGGCGGCGCGATCGGCGCGCTCAAGGCGCTCGGCGAGCTCGCCGAGCGCCTGATGCAGCTCCTGATCAACACGCTCTCGTTCGCGCGGGTCGGCGCGTTCGCGCTCGCGCACGCGGGTCTCTCGTCGGCCGTCGTCGCGCTCGCCGAGGCCGCCGGAGGCGCCATCGGCTACGTCGTGGTGCTCGCGATCGGCAACGTCGTCATCCTCGCGCTCGAGGGGCTGGTGGTCTCGATCCAGACCACGCGCCTCGTGCTGTTCGAGTTCTTCGCCCGCTTCTTCCAGGCGGAGGGGCGCGAGTTCCGCCCGCTCGCGCCTCCCCCGGTCACCGCAGAGGAGAAACCATGATGCCGAGAACCAAGCTCGCCCTGGGCATGACGGCGGTCGCCGCCTGCCTGAGCCTCGCGGCGACCGCGCTGCTCGTGTGGGTCGGCCCCGCGCTGGCGCAGGCGCCGCCCCCCCGGGGGATCGGCGGCGACGCCGCCGGATGGGGACTCGTCGCCGCCGCGCTCGCCACCGGCCTCTCCTCGCTCGGCGCCGGCGTGGCGGTGGGGCGCCTCGGCACCGCCGCGGTCGGCGCGCTGGCCGAGAAGCCCGAGCTGCTCGGGCGGCTGCTGATCTTCGTCGGCCTGGCCGAGGGGATCGCGATTTACGGCGTGATCATCTCGATCCTCATCCTCAACCGCCTGAGTTGAGGCGGGGCCGCGCATGCCGGGTCCGATCGCGTTCGTCGGCGACGCCGTGACTGCGAGCGGCTACCGCCTCGCCGGCGTTGCCGTGCACGTGCCGGCCGCGGGCGAGGAGCTCGCCGCGTTCGAGCGGGCGCGCGCCGAGGCCCGCGTCGTGCTGGTCGCGCTGGACACCGCGCTGAAGCTGCCGCTCGCCCGGCTCGAGTCGGCGATCGCCGCGCAGGCGCCGCTCGTGCTGGTGATCCCGGACCTCGACGGCCGGCCCTCCCCCGTCGATCCCGCCGCGCGCGTGCGACGCCAGCTGGGGCTCGAGGCGTGAGCACCGCCGAACGGACGCGCGCGCTCCTCGCGCTGGTCGACGGGTACCGCGAGTCGAGGTGCGCGGAACTGCTCGGCGCCGCGCGCGCCGACGCGCGCTCGCTCGTGCGCGAGGCGCTGCGCCGTGCCCGCGCGCGCGTGCACGAGGCGATCGCCGAGGAGCGCAAGCGTTACGCCGCCGCCGTCGGCGCGGCCGAGGCGCAGCTGCATACGCGCCGCCGGCTCGCGCACCAGGGCCGCGAAGCGGGGATGATCGCCGCGGCCTGGCGGTCCCTCCCCGCGGCGCTGCGCGACCGCTGGCGCGAGCCGGAGCGACGCGGGCGCTGGCTGCGGGGCCACCTCGAGCGGGCGCTCGCGTCGATGCCGCGCGAGCCGTGGGAAGTGCGGCACGCGCCGGGGCCCGCCGACGCCGAGATGCGCGAGCTCGCCGCCTGGCTCGCCGGCCGCGGCGGCCCGGCCGCGAGCTTCGTGGAGGACGCATCGATCGCCGCCGGCTTCCGCGTGCGCGCCGGGCACAACACGCTCGACGCCACGCTCGACGGCCTCGCCGCAGACCGCAAGGCGATCGAGGGACGGCTGCTGCACCACCTCGAGCAGGACGAGGAACCCGCGCAATGAGATACCGTGTTCTGCGTCAAGCGGCGAGCTCATGGTGTGGTCTGCGCGGTAGTCAGCTGGGCGACGAAGGGCCGGCGATGCTTTGCGACGCTATAGACGGCCAAGAGCAGCTTGTGCATGCAGGCCACCAGGGCGACCTTGGGCAGCTTGCCGCGAGCGAGCAGGCGCTGGTAGTGAGCGCGCAGCCAGGGGTTCTTGCGTACGGCGGTCAGGGTGGGCATCCAGAGTGCGGCGCGCAAGCGGGCGTTGCCGATGGGCGTGGTGGCTGCGCGCGTGCTCTTGCGTTTGCCGGACTGGCTGAGCGCTGGGACGACACCGACGTAGGCGGCGAGCGCGCCGGGATCACGGAATTCGGCAGGGTCGCCGAGTTCGGCGATCAGGCGTGCGGCGGTATTGGGGCCGATGCCCTCGATGGTGGTGAGCAGTGTGCCCACTTCGTGCGCGCCCAGGGTGCCGGCGATGTCGCGATCGAGGCTTCGCAGGCGCCGGCGCAGGGTGTCCAGATCCTCGCAGGCGTATCGCACCTGCACGCGATAGGCCTCGCCGTGATGGTGTCCGACCGAGCGCTTGGCTGCCTCGAGGAGCAGGCCGGCGAGCTCGGTGCCGACCTGATGTCGGCCGTCGTAGCGAAGCGCGGCCAAGCGCTTGGCCGACACGCCCCGGAAGGCGGCGGCGGTGGGGTAGTCGTGCAGGATGGCGCTCGCGAGTTCGCTATCGAGGCTACGGACGTAGCGGGTGAACTCGGGGAAGCCCAGATCGACCAGGCGGTGGAGCTGGCGGACCCGATCGCCGAACTCCTGCAGCAGCCGCTCGCGCAGGCGCACCAGCTCGCGCAACTCCTCGGTGGCCGGATCGGGCAGCCGAGTCGGAGCCGGGCGTTTCTGGGCGGCGAAGCGCGCGATGCCCAGGGCGTCGATCGCGTCAGTCTTGGTGCGCTGCAGGTCCTCCTCGGCGAAGCGATGGGTGCGCACCGGGTTAAGCAGCGCGACGCTGAAGCCGCGCGCGGCCAGGGCGGCGAAGAGGTTCTTCCAGTAGTGGCCGGTGGCCTCCATGGCCACCAGCAGCTCGGCGCTCGCGCCGAGCTGCCCGAAGAGCTTCTCGTAGCCGGCCGCATCCTCGGCGAACGCGGTGGGCTTGACCAACACCCTTCCATCTTCATCGACCAGCGCGACCACGTGGGTCTCGGAGGCGATGTCCACGCCTGCGAATCGCATACGACCTCCTGCCGACAGAGGAAGTCGGGAGCCTCGGAGCCGGTGCTCCTGCCCGCGCTTGTGCATGCGAGGACTCGGCATCGCCGGCCTCGGGATACCGTCCGGGCCCTGAGCACCGGTCGAGGGCGCCAATCTCATTGCCGAGGACCTCGCCTCGAGCGCGCTGCGGCGACCCTCTCCCGGATTCCGTCGACGTCCATTGTCACCGGAGAACTCCGATGAGTGGACAACATACAAGCGCAGATCGGGCCGTCGTTTTCGTCGTCGACGACGATCAGTCCATGCGCCGATCGCTCGAGACTCTCCTCAGGTCGGTAGGCCACGACGTGCGCCTTTTCTCCTCGGCCCAGGACTTCATGCAGGCGGAGCGGCCGGACCTGCCGGGCTGCCTGGTGCTCGACGTGCGGCTGCCTGGCATGAGCGGACTCACG
>DATKAB010000074.1 GCA_035498555.1 Candidatus Sulfotelmatobacter sp. | reverse complement strand
TGTTCTACGGCTCGACGGTCTCGGCGCTGCGCCATCGCGTGAGCTGTCCGGTGCTGACGGTGCGGCCGAGCGGGCGGCGATAGTCCGGCACCGGGGCTGAGCGCCCGCGATTTTGCCGCCCGAGCGCCCGCGCCCTATCATCCCTGGCTCCATGAGCGAGCGGCTCTTCCACGGTCTCCTTCGCGCCACGATTTCCGACGTGCTGGACGGCACCGTGGATCTCCTCCCTCATTTCGAGCTCGCGGCGATCCCGGTGCTCGACGCGCAGGAGCGACCCGCCGAGGTTCCGACCGTGCGCCGCCGCCTGCGCGCCGAAGGCATCCGCGTGCGCGAGCACCGCGGCGTCCTGCTGCTCGAGCCCGGCGATCTCGATCGAGTCAACGCGCTGGGCCTGTTGAGCGGGAACGACGAGGTGCTGCTGGTCTCGGAATGGAACGACGAGTTCGAGGCCTTCCCCGGACGATTCACCAGCGATCTCCAGGACTTCTCGGTCGGCACGCCGCTCGGGCTGGAGGAGTGGATGCTCGACTCGGGCTGCATCCTGGCGATGGGCGACGGGCGTGGCCTCAACTTCGCGACGCTCGACGCCGGACTCGCCGAGCGCCTGCGCAAGCGATTCAAGGTCTATTGAGCGCGGACCGGCTCGCGGCGATCACGATTCCCGGTCCGGCCGGGCCGCTCGAGGCGCTGCTTCAGGATCGCGAGGGCCGCGAGCCGGCGCTGGTGGTGGTGGTTTGCCATCCGCATCCGCTCTATGGCGGCACAATGCACAACAAGGTCGTGCACCGCGTGGCGTCGACCCTGTTCGGCATGGGCGCGGCGGTGCTGCGCTTCAACTTCCGCGGCGTGGGGAAGAGCGCCGGCACTCACGATCGCGGCGAGGGCGAGACGGAGGACGCTCGCGCCGCGCTCGCCTGGCTGCGGTGGCGCCACCCCGGTGCGCGCGCCTGGCTCGCCGGCTTCTCGTTCGGCTCCTGGATCGCGGCTCGGCTCACCGCCGAATCCCCCGAGGTCGAGCGCGTGATCCTGGTGGCGCCGGCGCTCAAGACCTCGAGCTTCGCGAGCATGTACCGCGCGAGAGCCGCCAAGCTCGTGATCCAGGGCACCGCCGACGACGTCTGCCCGCCGGAGCTGCTCGAAAAGGACTTCCCGAACTGGGCGGAGCCGAAGCGCCTGGTGTGGATCCAGGGCGCGACCCATTTCTTCGACCGCAAGCTCGGCGAGCTGGGCGAGGCGCTGGCGAAGGCGCTCCGGGACGACCTTGCCGTGTAGCCGCGAGGAGTAGACTCCCCGCATGCGGATCCTGGTGGTCGAAGACCACGCCCCGACGCGCGGGCTGCTCAAGCGCTCGCTCGAAGATGCCGGAATGGACGCGGAGTGCGTGTCGCGATGCAGCACGGCACTCCAGCGCGCGAGCCAGGTGAGTTTCGACGTCATCGTGCTCGACCTGATGCTCCCGGACGGTGACGGTCTCGAGCTCTGCCGCTCGTTACGCGCCACCGGCGTGACGACGCCGGTGCTCTGCCTGTCGGCGCGAGCCGACGTCGAGGATCGCGTGAAGGGCCTCGACGCCGGGGCCGACGACTATCTGAAGAAGCCGTTCGCGCTGGCCGAGCTGCACGCGCGGCTGCGCGCGCTCGGCCGGCGAGCCGGAACCGCGCCGCCGCGACGGGTGGCGGCCCAGGCCACGCGAATCGACTTCGCGACCCGCCGGCTCGAGCAGAACGGCGGCGAGGTGCCGCTGACCGCACGCGAGTGGGCGGTGCTCGAGGCCCTGATCGCGCGCGACGGCCGTGTGGTCGAGCGCGTGGAGCTGCTCGAGCTGATCTGGCATGGCGCGGGCCCCACCCAGTCCGCGAGCCTCGACGTGATCCTGAGCCGGCTGCGGCGCAAGCTCGGCGGTCCCGGCTCGGGCATCGGGATCCGGACCCTGCGCGGGGCCGGGCTGGCGATCGAGATCCGCCCGTGAAGGCGCGTTCGCTGGAAGGCCGGCTGGTGCTGCTCCAGCTCATCCTGGCCGTGGCCGTCATCGCGCTGTTCGCGGGCTCGGCGATCGTCCTCTCGGCCCGAACCCTCGAGCGCGAGGAGAATCTCGCCTTGCTGGGGGCGGCCTCGCAGTTCGCCAACAGCCTCGAAGCCGAGTGGGCAGAAGACGGCAGTCTCGCTCGCGCGGCGCAGTCGGCGGTCACCGATGACGCGCCCGCGGGAGCTCGCGTCGAGGTGCTCGACGAGAACCGCCGCCACGTCGCCGGCAGTTCCGCGCGGCCGGATCGATCCGGCACCACGCGCGACTACACGATCCACGTGCCGCGCGGGGCCTGGGTGGTGGTGGGGCTGTCCACCGAGCCGCGCCGGCGAGCGATCGCCGCGCTGATCACGGCGATGGCGTTGGCGTCGCTGCCGCTCCTGCTCGTGACGCTGGCCATGAGCCGTGCGCTCGCGCGGCGCGCCCTTGCGCCGCTGTCTCGGATGACGGCTTTGGCGGAATCGGCGGCGAAGGATGGGCGTCTCGCGCCGCTCGCGGGGCCAACGGATCCGGAGGAGGTGGCGCGTCTCGCCGACGCGTTCCACCGGCTGTTCGCCCGTCTCGACGAGCTTCTCGAGGCGGAGCGCCGCTTCACGCAGGATGCCGCGCATGAGCTGAGGACGCCGCTCACCGTCATCTCCGGAGAGCTCGAAGGCTTCGCGGGAGACGCCCGGTTGCCCTCGAGCCGGCGCGAATCGCTGCGCAACGCCTCGGATCAGGCGCGCGACTTGAGCGCGCTGGTCGAGGCGCTGCTGCTGCTGCGACGCGCCGAGCAGGCCAACGGCGATCTTCGCGGCATGCGCGCGGCCGTCAACCTCTCCGACATGGCGCGAGACGCGACCGACGAGCTGCGCGCCCGCATGCCCGATCGAAAGCCGGACCTCGTGCTCGAGTCCCAGGACGAGGTGCTGGTGAACGGCGATCCGCAGCTGCTCGCCGCGGCGATCCGCAACCTTCTCACCAACGCTCTCAAGGCGACCTCGGCCGGCGGGCACGTTCAGGTGTCGGTGTTCCATCGCGAGCGGGAGTGCGTGGTGCTGGTGGACGACGACGGGCCGGGCATCGCCCCCGGAGATCGCGAACGAATCTTCGACGCCTTCTATCGCAGCGCGCGCGCGCGGGCCGAGCAGTCGGGCTTCGGCCTCGGCCTTCCCCTGCTGCGACGCGTGGCGCGCGCGCATCGCGGCGACGTCACGGTAAAGACCTCTCCGCTCGGCGGAGCCCGATTCGAGATGCGCATGCCGGCCTGGGCGCCGCTCGAGGAGCGCGAGCTCGGTTAAGCCCTGGTTCAGGTCGCCGCGCTACCACTCGCTCCATGCGCACGCTTGCGATCGCCGCCGCACTCGTGGCCGCGGGCTGGACCGTGGTTGCGATGGCTGGCGAAGTCCGGGTGAAGTTCGAAGATCTTCCAGCCGCGGTGCGAGCATCCGTTCAGAAGCACTATCCGAGCGCCCAGCGTCTCGGGTTCTCACGCGAGCGGGAGCACGGCCGGCTGATGTTCGAAGCCGAGCTGAACAACGATGGCCGCCACGTCGACGCGAGCTTCGATTCGCTCGGGGTGCTGAAGCTGGAAGAGACCACGATCCCCTGGCACGAGGTGCCGCAGCCGGTGCGCACGAGCCTTGCCGCTTCGCGGCACGCGGGCGGCTCCGTGACGCGTTCCGAGCGCATCGTGGAACTCGGCTCGAAACTTCCTCCGCGTTACGAGCTGGCGATCCGGGAGGGCGACCTGCGCTCCGAGCTTGAGTACGACTCCTCGGGCCGACTCGTTCACGAAGAGAAGATCGGGCGAGAGGATTGATCGCGCGTCGGTTCGAGACTCGCCTCGCGGCGGCCGCGGCCATGGTGATGGCGGCCGCGTCGAGCGTCGCCGCGCCCGCCGCGGCGCGAGCGGCCGACTCGCTTTCGGTGCGCGAGTGCATGGCGCGCGCGCGGGAACACGCGCTCCAAGTGCAGGCCGCCGCCGAGGGACTCCATGCTTCGCGTCAGGACGCCCTGGCCGCCCGCGCCAACGCCCATCCGGAACTTCACCTTCACTCCAGCGCCTGGCTGGTTCCCGACGGTTCCTATGATCCCGCGGCCACCAATGAGGGTCAGTTCGACCTGAGGCTGGTGAGCAGCATGACGCTGTACGACGGCGGCGCGCTCGGCCGGGAACGCGCCCGCGCCGGAGCCGCGGCGCACCGCGCCGAGACCGACCTGGCCGCGGCGCGGCGCGAGGCCGCCGGGCGGGCGGCCGAGCTGGCGGTCGGGATCCTCCAGACCACGGCGGGCCTGCGGCGAAGAGTCGCCTCGCGCAATTGGACCGAGGGCGTCGTTCATTCGATCGAAGCCAGCGCGCGCGCGGGAACGCGGAGCCCGTCGGACGTGGCCCGCCTGAGGCTCGATCTGCAGACCCTGTCGGTCGAGATCGATGACCTGGACGCCGGGCTCGAGCGACAGGGGCGCGAGTTGGGCGCGATACTCGTCCCCGACTCGATCGACTACTCCTTCACCGACGTGCGCGATTCGTCGTGGGCCGAAGGGCCTCCGGAGCCCGCCGACAGCGCCGCCGTCCTGCGCCTGTTCGAGAACTCGAGCGAGGTGACGCGCGCCACCACCGAGCTCGAACTGGCGCGCCTCGATCTGGCTTCGGCGCGCGGTCAGCGCGCGTCGAGGCTCGGCGCGACGCTGGACGCCGGCCTGCTCGGCACCGATCTCACGCGCGCCGTGCCGCCCGACGTGCCGCCGGTCGGCGCCGCCACGTTCTCGGATCGCCTCAAGCGCGATCTCGGCGCATCGGTCACGATCGATTTCCTGCTCCCGCTCCTGCAGCCAGGGGTCACCGCCACGATTGGGGCGCGTGAATCGGCCGTGCGCGCCGCCGAGCTGCGGGCAAACCTGGCGATGAACAGCTCGCGCCGCGCCGCGCTCGATCTGCTCAGCCGCTGGCGTTCGGCCGCGCGCCGGCTCGCGCTGCAGCGTGACGCCGCGTCGATGGCCGAACTCCACGCGTTGCGCGTGCAGAGCCTGTACTTGTCGGGATCGGGGTCACTGCTCGACCTGATCGATGCACGCAAGATTCTCGATGAAGATCGTGACCAGCTCGAGGCGGCGCGCGGCGAGTTGCTGCTCACCCGGCTCGAGGGCGAGATCGGGAGCTAGCCGGTGCGACGCGCCGGGGCTGTCCGGTTCTGGGTGGGATGGCTGTGGTTGGCCGGGCTGCTGGGCTGCGCCCGGCATGCCGGCACGCCGGCCGGGAGCGAGGGCCGACTGCATCCGACGGTTCACGTGGTCACGATGGCCGCGCACGAGTTCCGCGGCGACATCGAGGCTCCGGGCCAGTGGAAGGCATCGACCGAGACCGTGATCCAGGCCCCCTTCGACGCCATTCTCGAGTCGCTGCAGGCCCGGCCGGGCGATTCGGTGGAAAAGGGCGCGCGGCTCGGCTGGTGGCGCACCTACGAATCCGAAGCCGTCGTGCACGGCGCCGAGCTGCTGCTCGAGCAGGCGCAGGACTCCTCGGCCTCGCGCGAAGCGGCGAGGGAGCTGCGCAACGCGAAGGCGTCGGTGGTGCGCGTGCCGATTCTCTCGCCGGTGAGCGGCATCGTGCTGCGCCGGCAGACCGACGAGGGCTCGCGGCTGACCGCGGGGGGAGAGGTGCTGGCGCTGGTCGCCAACGACGCGGTGGTGTTCGAGGCGCGCGTCCCCGCCGACCGCCGGGACCAGGTTCGCGTGGGCATGCCGGCGACGCTGATCGGCGCTTCCGAGCCCGATCGCGCGGCGCGGGTGTGGACGCTGCTGCCGACCGCGGCCGGCGATCAATCCGAGCTGGTCTGGCTCAAAGCCGAGGGGGGCGGACATCCTCCGGAGATCGGACGGTTCGGCACCGCGCGGATCGCGACCGGCGTCCATACCCGGGCGCTCGCCGTGCCGGATTCGGCGGTGGTCGAAGACGATCTCACCGGCAAGCACCGCATCGCGGTGGTCGATTCGCTGAGTCGCGTCCAGTGGATCGATGTCGAGCTGGGCCCGCGCGAGGGGCAGACGCGCGCCGTGTCGGCGCCCGGGTTGAAACCCGGGCTTCGAGTCATCGTCGAGGAACAGCGGGCGCTCATCGACGGCGTGACGGTGAGCCCGGAGCCGTGACTTCGGTCTTTCGCGCGCTGGCCGCGCAACATCGCGCCGTGCTGCTCGCGTTCCTCTTCCTCGCCGCGGCCGGCGTGGTCATGGCGCTGCGACTGCCGGCCGCGATCCTTCCCGAGGTCACGTTCCCGCGCATCACCCTGATCGCCGACAGCGGCGAGCGCGACACCGAGGAAATGTTGCGCCAGGTGACGATGCCGCTCGAGCAAGGCATCCGGCGCGTGCCCGGACTTCGCGAGCTGCGTTCGACCACCAGTCGCGGCTCGACCGAAATGGACCTCGACTTCGACTGGTCCACCGACATGAACCTCGCGCTCCAGCGCGTCCAGGCGCTGGCGAATTCGGTGCGCGAGGAGCTGCCCGGCGGCACCGGGCTCGACGCCCGGCTCATGAATCCGACCCTGTTCCCGGTGCTGGGCCTGTCGCTCACTTCGCCGACGCGCAGCCAGGCCGAGCTGCGCGACATCGCCGAGGTCCAGCTGAGACCCGAGCTGGCGCGGCTGCCCGGCGTCGCCGAGGTGGTGCTGCAGGGCGGCGCCAGGCCCGAGGCGCGCGTGACGCTGGATCCCTCCGCGCTGACGGCGCGGGGGCTCACCGTGGCCGAAGTCGCCGAGGCCGTCGCGCACGCCGCCGAGCTGCGTAGCCTCGGACTCCATTCCGCCAATCGAGAGATGTACCTGGCGCTGGTGGATCAGCGGCCGCGCGATCTCGACCAGCTGCGCGGGCTACCGATCCCACTCGGAGCAGGCGCGGTCGTTCCGCTCGGTTCGCTCGGTCGCGTCGAGATCGCCGACCAGCCGCGTTTCACGCGCTACGGCTCGCCGGGGGGGGAGCCAGTACTGATCAATCTGCTCCGCCAGTCCTCGGCCAGCACCGTCACGCTGGCTGATGCGGTGCGTGGCTGGTTCCGGGAGCACCGGGCCGAGTTCCCGGCCGATCTCAAGTTCTCGACCTTCTACGATCAGGGCGATCTGGTGCGCGCCTCGATCTCGAGCGTGCGCGACAGTCTGCTGGTGGGCGGGTGGTTCGCCATCCTGATCGTGACGCTCTTCCTCGGCAGCGCTTCGTTGGGCGCGAGAGCCGCGGTCCTCCTCCCGGGCAGCATCGCGCTGTCCTTGCTCGGGCTCGGGCTCGCTCACCAGTCGCTCAATCTGATGACGCTCGGCGGCATCGCCGCCGCCACCGGGCTGGTGCTCGACGACGCGATCGTGGTGGTGGAGCACCTGGCTCACGAGCGAGCGCGCGGCCGCGACCGCCACGAGGCGCTGGCCGAGCTGTTCCCCACGCTGTTCACCTCGAGCCTCTGCTCGCTCGCGATCTTTGTGCCGTTCGCGCTGCTCGGCGGCGTCGCCGGCGCCTTCTTTCGGGTGCTGGCGATCTCGGTCTCGCTGATGCTCGCGGTGTCGCTGGCGTTGTGCGTCACGCTGCTGCCGCATTTCGCCGGCCGCGCTCGCGCACCGCGGCTGCCGTTTCCGAACCTGGGGCGCGGCTGGATCGGCTTCGTCACGAAGCGCCGGGCGCTCGCGCTCGCCGGCATGCTGGGCGTGGCGCTGGGGGGCGCGGCGCTGCTCCGCGGCATCGAGACCGAGTTTCTGCCTTCGATGGACGAGGGCGCGTTGATCCTCGATTACATCACCCCGCCCGGGACCTCGCTCGAGGAGACGGTGCGCATGCTCCGCCCGCTCGAACGCCAGCTCGACGCCACGCCCGAGATCGAGTCGTGGTCGCGGCGGACCGGCGATCAGCTCGGTTTCTTCATCACCGAGCCCAATACCGGCGACTACATTCTCAAGCTCAAGGATCGTCGCCGCCGGAGCGCCGACCAGGTGGCGGACGATCTGCGCGATCGCATCGAAGCGACGGTGCCGGGAGTGGACGTGGATTTCGGCCAGTTGATCGAGGACGTGATCGGCGATCTCACCTCCAACCCCCACCCGATCGAAGTGCGCGTGTTCTCCGAAGATCGCCCGCTGGGTCGCGATGTCGCGGGGCGCGTCGCCGCCTTGATTTCGCGAGTGCGCGGCGTAGTCGACGTGCGCGACGGGGTGGTGGTGAGCGGACCCAACCTGGTGATTGCGCCCTCGGAGCGCGCCGAGCGGCTGGGAGTGGACGCCGAAGAACTCGAGGACCTGGTGGCGCCGCGCATCCGCGGCATCGAGGCCGGCGAAGTGCCTCGCCGCACGCGCGTGTGGCCGATCCGCGTGACCCTGCCCGCGCCCCCCAACGACCGGCTCGCTTCGCTCATGGACCTCGAGGCGGTGCTGCCGGAGGGCGGGCGGGCGCGGCTCGGCGATCTCAGCGTGGCCGGCGTGGTGCCCGGCGATGCGGAAATCCAGCGCGACGATCAGCGCACCATGGTGTCGGTGACCGGCCGGCTCTCGGATCGCGACCTCGGCTCGGCGGTGGCCGAGATCCAGACACGCCTGCGCGACAGTCTCGAATCGGCGCGCGGCGTGAGGCTCCAGTACGCCGGGCTGTGGGCCGAGCAGCAGTCGTCGTTCCAGGGGCTGGCGGTGGTGCTCGGGCTCGCGGTGTTCGCGGTACTGTTCCTGCTGCTGATCGCGTTCCGTGCATGGTGGCCGGCGATCGCGGTGATGCTGACGGCGGTCGCCTCGCTGGCCGGCGTCTTCATGGCGTTGCGGATCGCGGACGAGTCGCTGAACCTGTCGAGCTTCGTCGGGGCGATCATGGTGGTGGGCATCGTGTCGGAGAACGCCGTGTTCCTGGTGGCCGAGTTCAGGCGATTGCGCTGCTCGGGAGCCGCGCCGGGCGAGGCCGCGCGCGCCGCCGCCCAGCGCCGCGTGCGGCCGATCCTGATGACCGCGTCGGCGGGCATCGCCGCGCTGCTGCCACTGGTGCTGGGCTGGGGCGCGGGTAGCGCGCTCCTCCGGCCGCTGGCGCTGGCGGTCACCGGCGGGTTCGCGCTCTCGACTCCGCTGCTGCTGTTCGGTTTGCCGTCCCTGCTTTCGTTCGATCGCGCGGCTCCGATCGTCGATCCTCACGTACCCCCATCGGTTCCCCTCACAGGAGGTCCGTCATGAAGTGCGTTTCTCGCGGCGCCGTCACGTGGCTGGTCGCGTCGGTCATGGCCTGGGCATCGCTCGCCTCGGCCGCCGGTGCGTTCAAGGTCGATCGCAGGATCCTGCTCGGCGGGGAAGGCGGTTGGGACTACCTCACCATGGACGTTCCCGGCCAGCGCCTGTTCGTTTCGCATGGAACCCACGTGCAGGTGGTCGACACCCGGAACGACCGGGTGGTGGGCGACATCCCGAACACGCTCGGAGTGCACGGCGTGGCCCTCGCACCCGAGCTGGGGCGCGGCTTCACCAGCAACGGCCGGGATTCCACCGTGTCGGTGTTCGACTACAAATCGCTCGCGGTCTCGAGCCAGATCAAGCTCGACGCACGGAATCCCGACGCCATCGCCTACGATCCGGTGTCGCGGCGCGTTTTCACCTTCAACGGCGGCAGCGGCAACGCCAGCGCGATCGACGCCCCGAGCGCACGACTGGTGGGGAGCGTCCCACTCGACGGCAAGCCCGAATTCGCGGTCGCCGACGGCAAGGGCGCGATGTTCGTGAACATCGAGGACAGCAGCTGCGTGGTGGCGTTCGATGCGCGCACCCTTCGGGTGCTGCATCGCTGGCCGATCGCGCCCGGCGAGGAACCGAGCGGGCTCGCCATGGACCGCAAGCACCGCCGCCTGTTCTCGGGCTGTTCGAACCAGAAGCTGGTGGTCCTGGACGCCGACCAGGGTGCGGTGGTCGCGACGCTCCCGATCGGCAAGGGCGTGGATGCGGTGGCGTTCGATCCCAATCGCAATCTGATCTTCAGCTCGAATGGTGAGGGGACGCTCACCGTGATCCACGAGGATTCGCCCGACAAGTACACGGTGGTCGAGAATGCGACCACCGAACGCGGCGCGCGCACCATGGCCCTCGATGCAGGCTCCGGCACGGTCTACGTGGTCACCGCGGATTTCGGGCCGGCACCGGCGCCGACCGAGGAGCGCCCGCACCCGCGGCCGACGATTCAGCCGGGGACCTTCCGCGTGCTGGTGTTGAAGCGAAAGTAAGACCCCGGTCAGCCTTCCGCCTTCAACCCGCCGCCTTCGCTGTGGGTGGCGCGCTCGCTGTCGAGGGCCGGCTCGACATGGACCACCACGTCGGTCAATCCCTGCCAGCGACTGCGCAGGCGTTGTTCGACCGAGTGGCTGAGGGCGTGGGCGGCGGCGATCGGCATCCCGGGATCCACGAGCACGTGAAGATCGAGGTGAATGTCGTCGTGGGGGCCGCGCGAGCGTACGTTGTGCGCCTCTCGCACCCCCGCGACCTCGAGCGCCGCGGCCTCGACCAGGGCGGGATCGATGCGCCGCTCGTCCGAAAGCGTCGAGAGCGTCGAGCGCAGGATCTCCCAACCACTGCGCAGGATCAGCCCGACGATGACCAGCGCGGCGGCCAGGTCCACCCAGCGGTGGCGAAGGGGGGCCAGGGCGAAGCTCACCAGCACCAGCACGCTGGCCAGCACGTCGCTGCCGGTGTGGGCGGCATCCGAGAGCAGCAGCTCGCTGTTCAGGCGGTGCGCCGCCCGCCGCTCGTAGATCACCACGACCAGATTGATGGTGATGGTGACGAACAGCACGAGATAGCCGGCCGCCCCCACTTCCGGGAGTCTCGGGTGCCGCAGGCGTTCGAGGCTCGAGCCCAGGATTTCGCGGCAGCCGACGAACAACAGGGCGGCCACCCCCATCGCTGCGAACGTTTCGTACTTGCGGTGCCCGTAGGGGTGGTTGGCGTCGGGTGGGCGGCTCGCGACCTGCAACCCGACCAGCCCGACGATGTTCGACATGCCGTCGATCAGCGAATGCAGGCCGTCGGCCGAGATGGCGATGGCGTGTGATCGGTAGCCGTAGGCCAGCTTGGCCGCGGCCACCAGGACGTTCAGTCCGAGGATGCTCCACAGGACGCGGGCAACCGAACGGGCGCGTAACGCATCCATGGGTGGAAGCCTCGAGGGTCGCGGCGCCGCCGGGGACCGGTCGGCCGTCGAGGCCGAAGCCGGACGACTCGGATACCGGAGCCGTCGGGCGATGATGGGGGGCCCGGGCCGGGGGTGCAACTTCCGGCTACGCGCCGGGCTCGACCTGTGGCACGCTGGTCGACCGCCCCTACCTGCCGCAGGCGCATCCGTTAGACTCCGGGATTCGGAATTGGCGCCGCGCACCATCGTGGCCGACATGCCGGGAGGTTCAGTGAGCCGTTCGCGACTCGTCACGTTTGCCGTGATCGCGATCGTCCTGCTGGGGGCAGGCTGGATCTGGTGGTCGCACGGGCGCACGGAGCAGATCCAGTACCGCACCGCGCTGGTCGAGCGAGGCAACATCGAAGCGGTGGTTTCGGCGACCGGCACGATCGAGCCGGTGGTGCAGGTGGACGTCGGCAGCCAGGTGAGCGGCACGGTGTGGAAGCTGCACGCCGATTACAACATGCGCGTGCGCACCGGTGACGTGCTCTGCGAACTGGAGCCCTCGGGGTTCAAGGCGCGTCTCGCGCAGGCCGAGGCGGCGGTGGCGCGGGCGGAGGCCGCGGTACATCAGGCGCAGCTCGACCTGAATCGGGCAAAGGAGCTGCTGCCGGGGAACTATGTCTCGCAATCCGACGTCGATACCGCGGAGTCCACTCTTCAACAGCGCCAGGCCGATCTCAAGCAATCGCGCGCCGCCCTCGAAGCCTCGCAGGTGGATCTCAACAACGCCACCATCCGCTCGCCGATCGATGGCGTCGTGATCGATCGCTCGGTGGATCTCGGCCAGACCGTGGCGGCGAGCCTTCAGGCGCCCAAGCTGTTCACGATCGCCAACGATCTGTCGCAGATGCAGGTCGAGACCCGCATCGACGAGGCCGACATCGGCCAGATACGCCCGGGCCTGCCCGTGATCTTCACGGTGGACGCGTTCCCGGACCAACAGTTCGAGGGGCAGGTGTCGCAGGTGCGACTCGAGCCCATCATCGACCAGAACGTGGTCACCTACACCACCGTGATCAGCACGGCCAACCTGGATCTCAAGCTTCGGCCCGGGATGACCGCCAACGTTTCGGTGCGCGTCGCCCACCGCGAGGACGTGCTCAAAGTTCCGAACTCGGCGCTTCGCTTCCGCCCGCCGCCCGAGGCCCTGAAGGCGATGGCCGAGGCCGCGCAGGCCGGAGCCAACCGCCAGGAGAGCGCCGGCACCGCCGCCGCCGCCGACGGGCCGCCCCCGGCCGCCGCGGGCAAGGGTGCGGGTGCGGCGGGCACCGCGGCCTCGGATCCGACGCGGCTCGGCGGGCCGAAGGACCCCGATCGCGCGGCCCTCGAAAAGCGCATGCGGGACCATGGCATGCCCGAGGACATGATTCAGAGCGTGCTCGAGCGTCGCGATCAGGCGATCGCGCAGTTGCGCGCCCAGGGCCTCAAGGACGACGAGATCCGCGAACGGCTTCGGCAGCGCATGGAGCAGATGCGCAGCGGCGGCGGCGGGACGGGGGCCGCGCCGCCGTCGTTCAAGAACTTCGGCAGGCAGGGCGAGGCGCCCGCCGGCAAGAAGGTCGCGCCGCCCGAGACCGGGCCGGTGGTGATGGGCACGATCGGGACGGCGCCGATGAAGCCGGGAACGGTCTACGCGCTGCGTGGAGCCCAGCCGGTGCGAGTCGCGCTGATGGCCGGCATGACCGATGGCGCCTACACCGAGGTGCAGACCGACCAGCTGAGGCCGGGGGATGCGGTGATCGTGGGGATCGAGGCGAGCAAGACCGCCACCAACCTCCAGCCTCCTCCGGGCATGGGAAGTCCGTTCGGAGGCGGCGCTCGTCCGAGTGGCGGCGGAGGCGGAGGGCGCACGCGATGAACTTCGGGACGCTGCTCTCGATTGGAACCGTGGCGCTGTCGCGCAATCGCATGCGCTCCGCGCTCACCGTGCTCGGCATCGTGATCGGCGTCGCGGCGGTGATCGCGACCCTGGCGATCGGTCAGGGGGCCCGCGCCGCGGTGCAGGCGCAGATCCGCGCGCTCGGCGCCAACACGCTCAGCGTGATTCCCGGGACCATCACCTCGGGCGGCGCGCACGGCGGCATGGGCGGCATCACCACCATGACCATCGACGACGCAACCGCGATCAAGCGCGAGTGTCCCGCGGTGGACGCTTCCTCTCCCGGCACGCGCTCGGTGGCGCAGGTGGTCGCCGGCAACACCAACTGGGGCACTTCGATTCAGGGCACCACGCCCGACTTCGTCACCATCCGGCAGTGGCCGGTGGACAGGGGCGCGTTCTTCACCGAGTCCGACGTGCGCGGCGCCGCCAAGGTCTGCGTGCTCGGCCAGAGCGTGGTGAAGCAGCTGTTCGGCGATTCCGATCCGATCGGCTCTACCGTGCGCATCAAGGACATTCCATTCCGCGTGGTCGGGGTGCTGAGCTACAAGGGGGGGAGCGGCTGGGGCGGCGACGTGGACGACACCGTGCTGATCCCGGTGACCACCGCGCAGCACAAGCTGATGGGCATCACCTATGTCAACTGGATCCTGGTCTCGGCGGTGGACGAGACCCAGGTGAACGAGGCCGTGAACCAGATCACCGATCTGCTCCGCCAGCGCCACCGCATCCGGTCGGGCACGCCCGACGACTTCTTCATTCGCACCCAGCTCGAGGCCGCCAACACCGCCGAGGCCACGTCGCAGGTGATGACGCTGCTGCTCGCCAGCATTGCGGCGGTCTCGCTGCTGGTCGGCGGCATCGGCATCATGAACATCATGCTGGTCTCGGTCACCGAGCGGACGCGTGAGATCGGGATTCGGCGCGCGATCGGTGCGAGGCGGCGCGACATCCTGCTCCAGTTCCTGGTCGAGGCCGCGTTCCTGTCGCTGGCCGGCGGCGCGCTCGGCGTGCTGATCGGCGTGCTGGCCGCCATGCTGGTCTCGCAGATCGCCCGGTGGCCGACGCTGGTGCAACCCGAGGCGGTGATGGTGGCATTCGGCTTCGCGACGCTGGTGGGCCTGTTCTTCGGCTACTACCCGGCGCTGCGCGCCTCGCGCCTCGATCCCGTGGACGCGCTGAGGTACGAGTAGGCGGGCTGGCGCCGACTAGCGAATCACCGCGACGCGCCGCGATTCGAGCGCTCTTCCGCCCATCGTGACCCGCGAGAAGTAGAGCCCGGCGCGCAGGTCCTGCGGCAGCCGGGCACTCAACTCGGCGCCGCCGGCCGGCACGTGCCCGCTCCACAGCGTGGCGAGCCGGCGGCCCTGAAGGTCGTAGAGCGCCCACTCGACGTCCCTCGCCCCGGCGTTCGCGAGGCTGATGCGAATTCCGTCGCGCGCCGGATTGGGCCATGGCGCGCGGTCGGTGGTCGTCGCGGCGCTCGAAACCGCGGCGAGCGCGTCGGGGAAGTCCACGACGACGTGGTCCACGATCCATCCGTCGTAGCCGATGAAATCGTCGGCCAGCATCCGAAAGCGGATGCGCACCGGTCCCGGCGCATAGGGCGTGAGATCGGCGACCTCGCTGCGCCAGCCGCCGGAATTGCCGCTCCAGCACGGGGTGCCGCTCTGGAAGGGATTCGAATTCAGGAAGAACTGGTGCGAGTAGCCGGCCTGAGTCGCGAGCGCGGTCCACGGGCCGGACCCGACTTGGATCTCGACTCGAGCCCCGTCGTAGGCGTGGAACGGATCGGCTTCCTCGAGATCGTAGCGATGCTCGAAGCGGAGCTGTGTGCCGGCGGGAAGGGTGCCGATCACCGGCAGGTACAGGTTCGAGTCGAGATGCGGCGGATAGGGGAGCGGGGCATCGTCTCCACATTTCCACGCCGTGCCGCCCGGCGGCCACGAATCCTCGTGGGTCAGGTGCCAGGCGTCACGATACGAGTACCAGTAGGGCGAGTGGGTCAGCCCGCCGTCGCCGTTGTCCGAATCGAAGACCCAGTCCTTTCCGACGTGCATGACCTGGGGTGTCTGGTTCAACGAGCCCTGGAATCCGTCGGCGATGCATCCGGCCGCATCGCGCGCCCAGAAGTAGTAGTCGATGACATGGCCCGCCGCGACCCCGGCACCAATCGCCGCCGAGAACGAATCCCGGCCCACCGGGCTCGCGTTCGAAATGTGGGTGATCGCGCCGTCCACGCCCCACAGCACGCGCACCGAATCCACGCCGACGTTGTCGGTGACGCGCGCGAGCAGCGTGACCGGCATCAGCGCCTCGCCCTGAATGGGAATGGAAGTGTGCGTGATCACCGGCAGAGTGGTGTCGGAGCCTGCCACGAACGTGATGGGCGCGGCAGCGCCGGCCGGCGGATCGAACGCGTCGAGGCCGCTCGAATCGCTCGAGGCGTAGAGGTAGTACTGAAACTTTCCGGGTGCTCCCGGCGCCGGAATCTGCGCCGCGAAGGAATCGGGAGCGACGATCGCCATCGGCAGCGACGAGAACGACCCGCTGGTCCCGGCGCGCCAGAAGAGGCGGGGCGAGGCCGCATCGAGCGTGAGCGGGATTCCGGCCTGATCGACGGTGATGTGCGCGCCCACCGGTATCGGCGAGGCGAGATCGGTCCGGTCGTGGAGCGGGGTGTGAGCGATGCGCACCGATCCCGCGCGCGAAGTGATCGAGGCATCGATGGAACCGAGCCCCTGCGTGGCGGCGGCGAAGTAGGAGGGGAATCGGGAGCGGAGCGTTTCGAGCTTGGCGAGGTCCGCTGCGGTCGCGGCGTTCCCGCGGGCCGTCACCAGGATGAAGCCGATCCGGAACGAGTGGGGCGCGGTCGAAGCGTCGGGGACCCGCGGCCCGTTCGCCGCCGCCACATCGCTTACGTGCCACCAGTGCTGGCGCGCATGGCAGGTGAGCCCCAGCGGCGGCCAGGTGTAGGGCACGTAGGTGCCGGGCGGATCGAAGTTCGTCGCGTCGTGGAGCGTGAAGAACGAATCGGTGTCGGCGGCCGAACGCAGGCCCATCAGGTAGAGATCGAGCTTTCCGTACCGGCTGCTCACGTCATCGATCGCGAACGAGTCGGGCGCCGGAGAGCTCCAGTCGCAGCCCTCCATGAACGAGGCGTCGGAGTCGAAGAACATGCTCCAGTGCTGATAGGCGCGGCCGAGCAGCGCGGTGGAGGCGGTGCCGGCCGAATCCACCCGCACGTAGGCGAGCCAGCGGTGGCCGAACTCGTGCGAGATCACGTCGAGCGTCGAGAACGAATCGCCGCTGATGTCGGCGTCGGGGTCATCGGGATACTTGCCGAGCCCGTTCATGGCCAGCATCCACTCGAGGCGCGACGGGCTGCCGAATCCGGCGCCGAGATCGTAGAGGTCGAGCCCGAGGCCCGAGGTGCGGCTGCGGAGCACGTCGGCGGCGGCGATCGCGGTGGGAGAGCCGAGGTAGGTGGAGAGACCGGTCGAGAGGAAGACCGCGAGACAGTCGTAGTCGTCGCCGTGCGTGCGGTAGAAGGCCTGCGCGATCGCCGCCTGATCGGCGATCGCGTTTCCGTTCTTGTCGGAGAAGAAGAAACGCCCGTCGTCCTCGAGCACGGCAATGTTGCCGACGTCGGTGGAATTTGGAGTGGGAAGCGGGGCGTTGTCCGGCTGTGCCCAGTGCTGCTGGAGCAGGGCCGCGGCGCCGCCATTACGGGCCCCGCATGCGAACGAGAACGCGCCCGGCTCGCCGATCGAGACGCGAGTGGTCGGCGGCGGCGGACGGCGGGGAATGGACCCGGT
Source organism: Candidatus Sulfotelmatobacter sp. (assembly GCA_035498555.1). Taxonomy (NCBI): domain Bacteria; kingdom Pseudomonadati; phylum Acidobacteriota; class Terriglobia; order Terriglobales; family Candidatus Korobacteraceae; genus Candidatus Sulfotelmatobacter; species Candidatus Sulfotelmatobacter sp. The sequence goes on along the minus strand of DATKAB010000074.1, from coordinate 37,136 downwards.
CGCAGGATGAACCAGCGCGAGCGCCACCGCCCATGATGCCAGAAGGATCAAGCGAAGCCTCCGCGCCAGCGGTCGCGGCCGGGGTACGAATCCGCTGAATCGTAGCTCACGCGAGCGAGGATACCGCCCCGGAGGTCAGCGCGTGAGGCCGGGTTCTCCGGAGTGAAACCAGGCGTCCCGAGCGGAATCGCCGGAGCGGACCGGCAGGCCGCTCGCGTCGGGAGAGATCGGCAGCGCTCGATATTCGGCTTCCGTCACCCAGACCACGGAGCAGCCGGTGGTCCAGGCGACGAAGTCGGGCGTGTCGCTGAACAGCAGGCAAGGTGCCCCGCCGGCGGCGTCCGCCGCGCGCCATTCCGCAAGCCGCGCGCGATCCTGGGCCAGCGCGCGTTCGTGGGCGCGCGCCAGCGTCACCTGATCGCGGGCGAAGGGCGCCACCGTCGGCGCGATCAGCAGCAGCAGCGCGCCGATCCAGGCGCGCGGCCGGCGCGCCCACTCCGGCGCGCGCATCGCCAGATCGCGCGCGCCTCGGGCCGCGGCCAGCGCCCACAGCGGAAGGAGCGGGGTGAGGTAGCGATCGTCGTAGAGCGTCACGGTCATCACCGCGATCGGGATCAGGGCCAACGCCAGCATGCGAAAGGTGGCGAGGTGCGAGAACCGCGAATGGCCGGCGTCGCCCGCGCCGCCCGAGGTCGCGGCCGGGCGGAACAACGCGAACGCGGCGCCGAGCGCGGCGAGCCACCCGCACGCGGCGGTGGGCACGAGCAGCGCGCGCTTCAGCGCGTGAGGGAAGAAATCCGCCCACTTGGCGGGCAGCGCGCGCCACGACGAGGCGAGCGCGGCCGCGAAGCGATCGGGAGGCAACGAGAAATCGCGCATCACTGAGATTCCCGGATGGGGCGGCCAGTAGCCGATCACGAGATAGCTCGACAGATTGAAGAGCGGCTGACCCACGGCCAGCGCATGATGCATCCACCAGGGGGCGAGGCAGGCGAGCGCGCCGAGCAGATAGGCGGCCACTCGCCGGGCCGAGAGCGGCGCCAGCAGCGGGACCGCCAGCAGCAGCTCGGGCCGGGCGAGCGCCGCGAGCCCGATGGCGATGCCGGCGGCCACCGAGGCCGCCACGCGGGAATCGCCACGCGTCGCCCGCTCGACGGCGGCCAGCGCGAGCGCGGCGCCGATCGTCAGACTCACGTCGTGATGGACCGCGTTCAGGGTCAGCGGCGCCAGCGTCCAGAGCAGCGCGGCGGCGAACCCGATCGCGCCGTCGCCGCAACGCTCGCCGAGCCGGACCAGCGGAATCACGGCAGCGATCGCGCCCAACGCGCCCAGCCAGGCGATGCGGTCGAGCGCCCCGTGGCCGAACAGCGCCAGCGCCGGGGCGAGAAGAACCGGCACCAACGGACCGTGCACCAGCACCGGCACCGTGAGCGCCGCGTCGCGCAATCCCCACAGCGGCGGATGGATCACCGGCGTCCGAAAGCCGTGACCGCCGAGGAGCGAGCGCGCCACCAGCCCGTACTCCCAGGTGTCGTCGAGACGATCGGGAACGCCGGAACGCGCGACCGCGAGATCGAAGATCCACCAGGCCGCCGCGAAGAACAGCGCGCGCGCAAGCCAGGGCGCATCCGCAGCTGAGCCTCGAGGACGCACGGCGCGCGACTCTGGCACGCCCGGCGTGGCGGGTCAACGCGCCGACGCGTGCTATAGTCGCCCGCCGATCATGAGCACGGAGCGCCGCGCTTGAACCTCGACTGGGGCCGACTGCACGCGGTCGTGCTCGAAAGCGACGACTGGGGTCTGTGCGCCTGGATCCCCGACGAGCAGGCGCACCGGGTGCTGGCCGACACGCCGGTGTTCCGCAGTCCCGCCGGGCTGCGCTACGGCACCTCGACGCTCGAGAGCGCCGACGACGTGCGACTGCTCGCCGAGACGCTGTCGGTGTTCCGCGGGCGCGACGGTTTCCCGCCGGTCTGGCAGGCCAACACCGTGATGGCCGCCCCGGACTACTCGCGGCTGCGGCCGCCGGCGTTCGAGACCGACGCGCTCCCGCTGGTGGATCTGCCGCAGACGCCGTCCCGCTGGCAGCGCCCGCGGCTTTGGGAGCAGGTGATGGTGGCGCGGCTTTCGGGTCTCTGGTGGCCGGAGCTCCACGGCCTGCATCACCTTCCCGAACGCGCCTGGCTCGAAGCCCTGCGCCGCGGCGCGGATGACGCGCGGCGCGCGCTGGAGCAACAGAGTCCGGTGTGCGCGGCGGTGCAGGCCAGCTCGGAATATGATCCGAGCGAGCCCGTCGAAGTGCGCGCTCGCAACCTCGAGCTGGCGATCGATCGGTTCACGCGGCTGATGGGCCGCGCCCCCGATTCGTTCTGTCCGCCCGACTACCGGTGGGACGAATCTCTGGAAGCCGACGCCGAGCGTCGTGGCATCACCACCCTCCAGGGGAAGGCCGAGCAGCAGGGAGCGAGCTGGCCGCGGCTGCGCCGCCTGCTGAACCTCCATCGCTGGCCGTGGCGCAACGGCGCGCGGTTCTACCTGCCGCCACGCATTTCGTTCGAGCCGATCGCGCGCGACCCGGCGCTTGGCGCGCTGGCGGCGCATCACGTCGCGCGCGATGCCTGGGGCCGCGGCCAGCCGGCGGTGATCAGCAGCCATCGCGTCAACTACGCTCAGCTCGATCCCGAGGCCGCCGAGGCCGGCCGGGCCTCGCTGCGCGACCTGCTCTCGCGCCTGAGCCGGGACGGGGCCGTGTTCCTCACCGATCACGAGGTGAGGCAGCTGGTGGATCGACGCTGGTCGTTGCGCCCGGTCGGCGATCGAGGCGTGCTGCTCCGCTACTACGCGGTGCCGCGCGAGCCGGTGCGCTTTCCGGCGCCGAAGAACGCGCGCGGCGCCGCGCTGCGCGAAGGGCACGACGCCGACGCCGATGTGTTCTTCGAGCCGGGCGAGGTCACGGTGCGCGCCAACGTCGGCGAGTACCTGATCGAGTGGGCGAACCCGTGACCACCCCGGGGATCCCGGAGCGGGCACCGACCGGCAAGTGGTCGGTATGGAAGTACAACTGGCTCGCCAACCACAAGCTGATCGACGCGCTCGAGAAGCGCCGCGCACTGGCGCGCGGCGAGCTCCTCGACATCGGCTGCGGCTCGCGACCGTTCGCGCCGGCGCTGGCGGGCGGCATCCGCCGCTACTGGGGCACCGACCTGCCGGGCTCGCCGCACGCGAAGCGCGCGGGTCCCGATGCCTGCGCGCGGGCCGAGGCGCAGCCGATCCGCTCCGAATCGATCGACACGGTGGTCTCGTTTTCGGTGGTCACCTACCTGCGGGAGCCGTCCGAGATGTTCCGCGAGGCCTACCGCGTGCTCAGGCCGGGCGGGATCGCCATGGTCGAGTTCGCGCAGATGGAGCCGGTGCTCGACGCGCCGCACGACTATTTCCGCTTCACTCAATTCGGCGCGCGCTATCTGTTCGAGAAGGCGGGATTCGAAGTGATGGAGATCGTGCCGCTCGGCGGACTGTGGGCGCGTACCGGTCTGTCGCTGATCGGCGCGCTCAATCGGATCAACCGCGGCGCGCTCCGCTGGCTCACCGAAATCCCGGTGCGGCTGCTGTACGTGCTGATCCAGTCGTTCTTCGAGCTGATGGACCAGCTGTTCTTCGACCCCCTGGAGGCGATGTCGCATCTGGTGATCGCTCGGAAGCCGGAACGGATGAGCTAGGCCGGCCGCGGAGTTCTTGACCCTGTTTTCGAGCGGGTGCTACCGTTTTTCCGTGATCCATCCACAGGGTCCGGCCGAAGCCCCCGCGCCCGTCGTCCCGCTTCTTCCGCAGCTCCTCGAGTTCGCCGCGCGCCAGTACGGCGATGCGCCCTTCCTGCTTGCCCACCGGGAGGGCGAGTGGCGCGCGCGCTCCTTCGCCGAATCCGCGCGTCAGATGCACGCCTTCGCGGCGTTGCTGGAGCGCGAAGGCGTCCGGCCCGGCGATCGCGTCGGTCTCCAATCCGAGAATCGGCCCGAATGGGGGCTGGCCTATCTCGCCGTGATCGAAACCGGGGCGGTGGTGGTGCCGCTCGACGCGCAACTCAAAGCGCAAGAGGTGGGCGAGATCCTCGCCACTGCCGGCGCGACGCGCTGCATCGTGAGCGAGCGCCAGCGCCAGACGCTCGAAGCGGTGAGAGCGGAGCGCCTTCCGCAGCTGAGGCTGCTGAGTCTCGATCCGGGACGCGACTTGCCCGGCTGGGAAGACGCGATGCGCGAGTTCGGCGACGCCGCCCCGCGCCAGCTGACCGCGCAGCCGAACGATCTCGCGGTGCTGATCTTCACCTCCGGCACCACGGGCCACGCCAAGGGCGTGATGCTCTCGCACGCGAACCTGCTCTTCAATGTCGAGGCGGTGGCGAAGACGCTCCAGTTCGGGCCCGCCGACCGGCTGCTCTCGGTGCTTCCGCTCCACCACACCTTCGAGAGCACCGGAGGCTTCCTGTGCGCCATGCGCATGGGCGCGAGCGTGGCGTACGCGCGAGGGCTCAATTCCAAGGAGTTGCGCGAGGATCTGCAGAGCAGCGGGACGACTCTGTTCATCGCCGTGCCACTGCTCTACGAGAAGCTGCTGAGCGCCATCCAGCGCGGCATCAGCGAGCGGCCGTTCCCGCAAAGATTGTCGGTTCGCGCTCTGCTCGCAGTGGCGCGCCTGGCGCGGATCCTGACCGGTGCGCGCATCGGCCGGCAACTGATGCGCCCGCTCCGCGTGAAGGCCGGGCTCGGCTCGTTGCGGCTGTTCGTGTGCGGGGCCGCGCCGCTCGCGCCCGAGGTCTTCTACGGATTCCTCGACCTCGGGCTCCCGGTGCTCGAGGGCTACGGCCTGACCGAAACCTCACCGGTGGCGTGCGCCAATCGACCGTCGCGGCCCGAGCCCGGTGGCGTCGGCTGGCCGGTGCCGGGGGTCGAGGTGCGCATCGCCGATCCCGACGAAGAGGGGAACGGCGAGATCGCGATTCGCGGCCCCAACGTCATGCTGGGCTACTACGGAAATCCTCGCGGGACCGCCGAGGTGCTGCGCGACGGCTGGCTCTACACCGGCGACCTCGGCCGACTGTTGCCCGACGGGCGGCTTCGCATCACCGGGCGGCTCAAGAACATGATCGCCACCGCGGCGGGCAAGAAGATCTACCCCGAGGAGATCGAGGTCTATCTCGCCAACAGTCCCTACGTGCTCGAGGTCATGGTGGTGGGCGGCCGCGACGTCCGTGGCGAACGCGAGGAAGTGCACGCGTACCTGGTGCCGAACCTTCCCGAGATCGAGGCGCGCGCTGCGAGCGAAGGCCGCAAGGCCGACGACGCCTACGTCGAGGCGCTGCTGCGCCATGAGGTGGAGGCGCGCTGCGCGACACTCGCGCCCTACAAGCGCGTCAAGCGCGTGTTCATCCGCTGGCAGGAATTCCCGAAGACCACCACGGGAAAGATCCGGCGGCAGTCGTTCACGGCCGACGCGGAGTCGGAATCGCGAAGGGTCGGCGCGGTCGCCTAGCTCGCCGCCTGGCTATTTGTTCTCCGCCTGGTAGAGCACCTCTCCGTCGCCATCCACGGTCATGGTGTGCCGCTGCAGCATCGGCCCCCGTGGCACCATTCCGCCCGACCAGTGTTTCACACCCATCGCGTCGGAATATTGCCATTCGAGCTCGAACGTGGCGTCGTTGGCGACCTCGAATTCGAACGAAGCCTTGTCGTTCTCGGGCAGTGCTTCCTTGACGTAGGTTTGCCCGTCGACGGTGAGTCGCACGCGCTCCATCGGGTGGCCGGAATTGTTGACGATCACGGCCTCGTCGCCGCCACGCTTCTTCAAGAGCTCGGGGTAGTGCTTCCAGCCGTACCAGGCAGCGAAGCAGACGAGCAGGAACACGAAGAACTTCTTCATCCCACCCTCCTTGGTGGCCGAGCGTGGGGTTCGCTCGACGCTCTTCAAGCTAGCGCCGCCGCGTGTGACGAACAAGGGGAGGGGCATACCCCCGCGGCGCCCGCCTCTTCCGTTATCGGACCGTCACGCGCCCGAGTTGAATCCCCCCCGACCTAGACCACCTCGCCGCTCTCGCTGCTGGCCAGGATCTCGCCGGCGGAGACGACCGGCGGCTCGCGGTGGCCGCGGAACGCCAGGAAGAACGAGCTGGCGGCGATGGCATAGAGCGCCGCGGTGCAATAGAAGGGCACGTCGTAGCCGAACCGCTGGATGATCGCGCCCGCCAGGGTGGCGCTCATCGCCCATCCCAGATTCCAGAGCAGATTGTTGAGGCTGGTCGAGCGCGCGCGCAGCTCCGGCGGTAGCATATCCATCACGAACGCGTTGACCAGCGGAGTCGAGGCCTGCATGAGCGTGGCTCGAAACAGGAACGCCGTAACCGCGATGCCGAGGTTGTGCTCGGCGCCGAGCGTGACCAGGAACGGCAGCGACAGCAGCTCCGAGCTGACCGCGGTGCGGAGTTTGCCGAAGCGCCGCGCGATCGCCGGCCCGATCAGCGAGGCCGCCGCGGTCACCACCTGAGCCAGCGAGAAGAACGAGCCGATCTGAGCGCTCGAGCAGGCGAAGCGCCGCGCGAAGTACAGGTTCATGAAGGGAATGACGAGCCCGGCGCCCAGCCCGATCAGGATGCTGTTGAGGGCGATCGGCGCGAGCAGGCGCAGGTCGGCGCGCGACAGCCGCCGGCCGAGGTGGGGCGTCGGCTTCTCGAGGTGCCCGCGCAACAGCGCGAGCGGCAGCGTCCCCGCGAGCACGAATCCCGCGCCGATCAGGAGCGAGATGCGATAGGCGCCGAGCAGATTGGGACGCCAGGCCTGGGGCAAGTGCATCAGCGCGGGCGGGATCCAGCCGCCGAGAATGTTGCCGATCACGCCGGCGAACAGCACCGCCGCGAAGAACGCGCTGAACAGGTGCGTGCGCTCGCGCGCAGTCGAATGCTCGGCGATGAACGGGGCCGCCGCGATCGCCAGCATCGCCTGGCCGGCGCCCGAAATGAAGCTGCCGGCGAGGATCGCGCCCGGGTGCAGCGTCATGGCGCGCGTGAGCTGCGCCATTCCATCCACCAGCGCACCGCCCACGATGACGCGCCTGCGGCCGTAACGATCGGCCAGCCAGCCGGCCGGCAGGGCGAGCAGCGCCACGCCGAGCGCGTTCAGCGAGACTGCGCGCCCGACGAACGCCTCCTGGAAATGGCCCTGCACCAGGTAGAGGTTGAACAGCACCTGGAAGATCCCCATCCCGACCCAGGCCAGGAACTCGCCGAGCAGAAAACGGCGGGAGGGAATCGAGAACAGTCGCGCGGCTTCGAGGAAGTCGTTGAAAGCGCCGGCCAGTGGACTCATGGGGCGCGGAAACTAGCAGAAAGCCGAACGGCGGCCCGCTCGAGCGGACCGCCGTCCCGCGGACGCCGAACGGCGTCAGTAGTTGGTGACGGGCTGCACCTCGGCGCGCGGAGCCGCCATCTCGCGCACGCGAATCAGCGGTTCGAAGGCCGCCGGCGTCATGGCGATCAACAGCCGGGCGGTGGTCGAGCCACAGTTCTCGACCGCGTGCGGCACGCGCCCGTCGTAGTGGCAGGAGTCGCCGGGGTCGAGCACCATCACCTGATTCCCGCAGGTGAGCCGGACCCGCCCCTCGAGCACCACCACGCATTCCTCGCCGTGATGGTAATGGCGCTTGTCGCCGGCGTTCATGCCCGGCGGCAGCTCCGCCATCAACAGCTCGAGATTGCGCTTGGGCTGGGCCGAGAGCACCTCGACCCGCGAGGTGTTGCCGCCCACCTGCACGCGCGGGCGTTCGGCTTTCCGCACCACGTGCGGAACCTGGTCCTCTTCGACCACCAGGTACGCCACCGAGGTCTCGAGCGCCATGGCGAGATCGCGCAGCGTGGCGAGCGAGGGCGAGGTTCGATCGTTCTCGACCTGACTGATGAAGCCCTTCGAGAGGTCGCTTGCTTCCGCCAGCTGTTGGACGGTGAGTCCACGTCGGAGGCGGAGGTCACGGATCTTTCTACCCAGTTGCATGAGCCACCTCCCCGTGGGGGTTGGAGGGTACGTGACAACGTTTAGGGATGCTACCGGGCTTTCAAGCCTGTGTCAATCTTTTGTTTACGTCGAAAGACGAGACCAGGGCGGGCTCCAGGATCTCGGGTGCTGGACGTCCGGCGGCGCGCGGGCCGCGGAAGTGCAGGGCATGGAGCCGGCTGTAGATTCCGCCGCGGGCAAGGAGTTCGGCGTGGGTGCCGACCTCGCGGACCCGTCCGTGGTGGAGCACCACGATACGGTCCACGTCCTGAACGGTGGAGAGTCGGTGGGCGATCACCAGGCTGCTGCGCCCCGCGAGGAGACGCCGCACCGCGGCCTGGAGCACGGCTTCGGTCTGAGGGTCCACCGACGAAGTGGCCTCGTCGAGCATCAGCAGTCGCGGATCGCCGACCAGCGCCCGGGCGAATGCCAGCAGCTGGCGCTGCCCCGCCGAGAGCGAGGCGCCGCGCTCGGCCAGCGCGGAATCGTAGCCTTCCGGCAGTCGAGTGATGAACTCGTGCGCGCACAGCTCCCGCGCCGCGCGCTCGATCCGGTCGCGGGGCAGCGCTCCGGTCGGATCGAGATTCCGGGCCACCGTGTCGGTGAACAGGAAGACGTCCTGCAGCACGACGCCCATCTGCGAGCGGAGCGCGCGGATGTCCCAGTCCGCCAGCGGCCGGCCATCCACCCGGATCTCGCCGCGCTGCGGCTGGTAGAAGCCGAGCAGCAGGTGCATCAGCGTGGTCTTGCCCGAACCCGAGGCGCCGACCAGCGCGACCCGCTCGCCGGCGGCGACCGAGAAGCTGACATCCTCCAGCACCCGGCTGTCGCCCTGATACGCGAATCCGACCCGATCGAACTCCACGCGACCTTCGAGCGGGCCGGTCCAGGGGGCGGGCGAGCCGTTTCGCCGCCCGTTCATGGCCGCGGCGCTCGCGACCGGCGCCTCTGCGAGCGAAACAGCGGCGGGCGTGTCGAGCAGCTCGAAGATGCGCTCCGAGGAGGCCATGGCCTGCTGGAGCAGCGTGTACTTCTCGCTCAGCTCGCCGACCGGGCGGAAGAATCGCTGCGTGTACTGGAGGAAAGCCACCAGCGTTCCAAGCGTGATGCCGGTCCACATGACCTGCCGGCCGCCGTACCACACGATCAGCGAGACCGTGAGCGCGCCCACCAGCTCGAGTGCCGGAAAGATCAGCGACTGATCGAACACCGCGCGCAGGTTGGCGTCGCGGTGTCCGGCGTTGACCCGCCGGAATTCTCCGGCACGCCGCGACTCGATGCCCAGCAGCTGGATGGTGCCCATGCCGGTCAGGCTCTCGGTGAGCGTCGCGATCAGCTCGGCATAGCGAATCCGGATGTCGCGAAACGTGCGCCGGGCTCGCGAGCGAAGCGTGAGCGTCACGACGATGATGAGTGGCAGCACCGAAAACGCCACCGCCAGCAGCTCGACGTTGAGCCGGCACATCGCGATCACGATGCCGGCCAGCATGAACAGATCGCCGAACAACGCACCCACTCCGCCGGTGACCAGTTCCTGCACCACGTCCACGTCGCCCATCACGCGAGTGAGGAGCTTGCCGACCGGCCGCCGATCGAAATACGGGATGGGCAGGCGCTGGAGATGCTCGAACAGCGCCAGCCTGAGGTCCATCGTCACGTGCTGGCCGACGCGCTGCATGAGCAGCTGGTGCCAGCACGAGAAGGCGAAGCTCAACCCCAGCATCGACAGGTACAGCAGCCCCACCAGCGTGAGATGAACCATGTCGCCCTGGCGAATGCCGTGATCGATGGCTTCCCGGGTCAGCCAGGGGCCCGCCAGCAACGTCAGCGTGTCGGCCAGCACCAGCAGTCCGGCCAGCAGCACCGTTCCCCGGTAGGGTCGGACGTAGCCGAGCAGGCGGCGCATCAGCCGCGGGTCGTAGCCGCGGAGAGCCAGGTCCTCGGAGCCGCTCACGAGGCCTCGAGCTCCGCTTCGAGCTGCTGCTCGCGCCGCCAGCGGGAGTAGGCCCCGTCTCGAAGCGCGAGTTGTGACGGCGGGCCCGACTCGACGACCCGCCCGTCGTCGAGCACCACCGCCTGCTCGGCGGCTTCGACCACTGCGGCGCGATGCGATACCAGCAACAGCGTCTGATCGCCGCGCGAGCGCTCCAGCGCGCGAAGGATCGCTTCCTCGGTCGGCCCATCCACGCTCGAGAGCGCGTCGTCCAGCAACAGGACCGGCGCCCGGCGCCGCACCGCGCGGGCGATGGCGACGCGCTGGCGTTGTCCGCCCGAGAGCCCGAGGCCGCGCTCGCCGGCGGGAGTGTCGAGCCCCAGCGGCCAGGCGGCGATGTCGCGCGCGAGGCCCGCGCGCTCGGCCGCATCGCGAACCGCCTCGGCATCGGCCGGGGGACCGCCCATGGCGATGTTGTCGGCGACCGTCCCCGAGAACAGGAACACGTCCTGAGGCACCAGCGCCAGCCGCGTGCGCAGCTCGCGCAGGTCGTAGTCGCGGACGTCGACTCCGTCGAGGAAGATGGTGCCGGGCGGCGGATCGTAGGTGCGCACGATCAGCGAGAGCAGGGTGCTCTTGCCGGCGCCGGTTCCCCCGACCAACGCCGCGATCGTGCCGCCGCGGATGCGGAGCGAGACGTCGGCCAGCGCCGGGAAGCTCGCGCCCGGGTAGGTGAAGGTCAATCGCCGCACTTCGATCTCGCCGCGCGCGGTCGCGGGGGCGAGCGATCGCGCCGGGGAGCGAATCTCCGGAACCGCATCGAGGATCGCGCGGAGCCGCGCGTACGAGGCGGCGCCGCGCTGGAACAGATTGATCACCCAGCCAAGTGCCACCATCGGCCAGTTGAGCATGCCGAGATAGACCGTGAACGCCACGAATTCGCCGAGCGTGATCTGGTGACGGATCACCTGAAGTCCGCCGAAGTAGAGCGCGAGCAGCGCCGCCAGCCCCGACAGGAACGCGAGCGCGGGATGGAAGAACGCCGACAACCGCGTCAGCGCCCCCTGGCGCTCGAAATACTCGATCTGGAGCCGGCGGAAATCCTCGCGCTCGCGAGATTCGCGCGCCAGCGCCCGCACCACGCGCACGCCCGAGAGATTCTCCTGCGCGCGAGCGGAAATCCTGGCGAACTGCTCCTGCAGGCGTTCGAACCCGCGGTGAATGCGCTCGCCAAAGAACCACATGGTGAGCGAGATGAGCGGCAGGGGCAGCAGCGAGAGCAGCGTGAGCCGCGGAGAGATCGCCAGCATGAACACCAGCGTGACCACGGCGACCACCACGGTATTCACCAGGTACATCACGCCGGGGCCGAGCATCATGCGCACCGCGGCCAGGTCGTTGGTGGCCCGCGCCACCAGATCGCCGACGCCCTGCCGCTGCAGGTAGCCCTGGCTCTGCGCCAGCAGCCGGTCGAACACGCGGCCGCGCAGATCGAACTCGATCTTCCGCGAGATGCCGAGCAGCGCCATGCGCATCGCGAACTTGAACAAGCCGGAGGCGGTCGCGATGCTGAACAGGATGATGGCATAGCGGCCGAGCTTTTCAGCGGTCACGCCGCGGTAGAGATCGTCGACCGCGAAGCGCAGCACCTGCGGCTGGGCGAGCGCGAGCAGATTGGTGAGCACCACGCACGCGATGCCCCAGGCGAGGCCCCGCCGGTAGCGCGCAAAGGCCGGCCCGAGCTGTCTCAGCAGCGGAATCATCCGCCCGCCCCTCCGCGGCCGCGTCTGCGTTGGGGAACGCCGAGACTCTCCCGGCGCAGACGAACTACTGGAACTTGGTGGTGCCGAGGAACCCTTCGAGCCGATTCAGCCGGGTTTGCCGGAACCCGACCGAGACGTAGTACGCCATGGTCTTGTCGACGTTGTGCCCCGCCCACCGGTAGAAGGATCCCGCCGACAAGTCGAGGCGCTCATCCATCCTCACCAGCAGCACCGGCCCCGCCGCGTAGCTGTGCGGCGCCTCGCTGATCGCCGACGTCGAGGACCAGACGCCCTCGTCGAAATAGCGGCCCCCGACCAGCACGCGTTTGCCGATCCAGGCCGCGAGGTCGGCCGTGGTGTTGATGCGCACGTCGCTCAGCTCGCCGACGAAGCGCATGCCCCGAGAGGCCTGCACGAATCCGTTGATCTTCGGCAGCTCGAGGCCGATGTGGGCGGCGCCGAACAGCTCCTGCCGGCCGTTGCCGAGCGTGGGCTCGAGGTTCTTCTCGTATCCGAGCGGGGCCTTCCAGCCCGCGTCGATCACCAGGCCCGGCTGGCTCTCCTTGAGTCTCAGCCTCAGCCCGAGCGCGAGATCGGAAAGTCCGGTCACCGAAAGCGTCTGCGCGCCGGTGGAGCTGACGTGGCTCTCGAAGGGGAGGAGGATGGAAAGGCTCAGGTTCTTCTTCCAGCCGATCTCGCTGTAGGAGGTGATTCCCATCGACTGGTTGCGGCCGTTGTCGGGGAGCGCCGCGGCATCCCCGTTCGACTGGAAGAAATTGCTGGCCGAGCTTCGGAATCCCTGCATTTCCGAGTACCACTCGCCCTTTCCGACGGTCCAGGCGCCACCGTCGAAGGCGCGCGCGGCGGGCGCAATGAGTCCAAGTGTCAGCGAAGTGAACAGCAGCGGTCTCGCGAGTCTCAAGATCACGAGTCTCCTGGACGGTCGTCCACCCGGTACCCCATCGAAGTCGGGGCACTGTATCCGCCGCGGCCCGCGCCACGCAAGGGCGGAGCGCGTCGCGCCGTGTCCCCGGCTGTGGCACGATGCGCCACCCATGGCGTCATTGCGCGTGCTCGAATACGTCCGCGATCCGCTCGCGATCTGGAATCTCCCGCCAGAGCGACTCGACGCGCTGGAGCGCCAGTTTCCGGATGTGGCCTTCGTCTCCCCGAAGGACCGCGAGGCGGCGGACCGTGAGTTGCCCGCCGCCGACGTGGTGTACGGCTGGGCGGTCCGGCCACACAATTTCGCCTCGGCGCGCCGGCTCAAGTGGATCCACGTGAGTGCTGCCGGAGTCGGGCCGCTCCTGTTCCGCGAGATGGTGGAGAGCGACGTGGTCCTCACCAACGGCCGCGGGCTCCACTCCGAGGCGATGGCCGAGCATACGCTGGCGGTGATGTTCGCCTTCGCGCGCAAGCTCCATCTGGCCCGCGACGCCCAGCGCGAGCGGCGTTGGACGCAGAACGAGTTGTGGGGCGAAGCGCCGCCCTTTCGCGAGCTGGCCGGGACCGCGCTCGGCCTGTTGGGGATGGGGGCGGTGGGAGGAGCGATCGCCTCGCGCGCCCGCGCTCTGGGCATGACCGTGCGCGCGATCGTGCGCAACCCGCGGCCCGATCCCGCGCCCGCACACGAGCTCTGGCCCGGTTCGCGGCTGCCCGAGCTGGCCTCGATCAGCGACTGGCTGGTGCTGGCGGCGCCGCTCACTCCGGCCACCACCGGGATCCTCGGACGCGAGGTGATCGCCCGGATTCCCGGTCACGCGCTGCTCGTCAATCTCGGGCGCGGCGGGCTGGTGGACGAGCCGGCGCTCATCGAAGCGTTGGAACGACGCACGCTGGGGGGCGCGGCCCTCGACGTGTTCGCGAAGGAACCGCTTCCCGCCGAGAGCCCGCTCTGGAATCTTCCCCATGTGATCCTCACTCCGCACGTCTCCGGGCTCGGGCCCCACTACTGGGAGCGCGCCACGACGATGTTCGCCGACAACCTGCGCGCGTTCCTCGCGGGCCGGCCGCTCGCCAACGTCGTCGACAAGCGCGAGGGGTACTGAACCGTGATGCGCACGCTGGGCATCCTGCTCGCGGGAGGTCGCGGCTCGCGCCTCGCCCAGGGGAGCCCCAAGGCGAAGGTGCTCCTCGAGGGGGAGACGCTGTTCGAACGTGCGGCGCGCGAGTTGTCCGCCGTCTGCGACGAGGTGGTGGTGGTGCTGCCGGAAGACTTCGAGCTGGCGACCTCGCTTCCGCGCGTGAACGACCTCATCGCCGCGGGAGGGCCGCTCTCGGCGCTGGTCGCCGGACTCGAGGCGCGGGCATTCGAGCGCGCGCTCGCGCTGGGGGTCGACTTTCCACGATTGACCGCCTCGAAGTTGACCCGATTGCTCGCCGCTCATGGCGACCACCCCGCCACGGTTCCTGCGCCGGGCGGCCGCCCTCAGCCGCTCACCGCCGTCTATTCGCGCACCGCTCGCCTCCCGCTGCGGCAGGCGTTCGAATCGGGTGCACGCGCCGTGACGCCGGCGGTGATGGCGCTCGGACCGCGCATGCTCGCCGACCATGAGCTCCGGGCGCTTGGCCTCGCTCCCGGCGACTTCGCGGATCTCGATCGCCCCGAGGACCTGGCCGCGTTCGAGTCGCGCGCCCGGAGGGAAGCGTGAGCGCGCCGCTCGAATTCGGCGGCGTGCCGCTGGCCGGCGTGATCGACGCGTTGCGCGAGGTCGAGCCGCGCGCCGACGCCTGCTGGATCTACGACCTCGACGCGTTCGCCGCGCGTGTACGCCGGTTTCAGCGCGCCTTCGCCCCGCTGAGTGCGACCGTGGCGCTCGCGCTCAAGGCCAATTCGCTGCCGGCGCTGCTCGAGTCGGCACGCGACCTCGGGCTCGGAGCGGAAGCCGGCTCGATCGGCGAGCTCGAACTCTCGCGCCGGCTCGGGTTCGATCCCGCCCGCACCATCCTCAACGGGAACGGTCGCAGTGCCGAGGAGGCGGAGTGGGCGGCCCGGCACGGGCTCCACTCGGTCAACGCCGATCACGTCGGCGAGCTCGATTTGCTCGAGCGCGAGGCCTCGCGCTCGAGCGCGCGCGTGCGCGTGGCGCTGCGCGTCAATCCGTCGATCGAGGCCGGCGGTCATCCCTACGTGGCGACCGGCGGCGACGACGCGAAGTTCGGCATCGCACCCGGCGAGGCGCTCGAGGCCTGGACGGCGCGCGAGCGCTGGCCGCACCTGCGCCTGGACGGGATGCACCTCCACATCGGCTCGCAGCTCCAGGACGCGGGTCCGCTTCAGCGCGGCGCCGAAGCCGCGCTTCGGCTGACGGATGAATCGGCCCGGCGTGGCGCGGCGCTCGGCTTCGTGAACCTCGGCGGCGGCTTCGGCGTGGACTACTCGGGCAGCGGCGCCGAGTTCCCGCTCGAAGGTTACGCCGAGTGGCTCACCGGGCGTGCTCGAGGGCGCTCCCTCGAGTGGCTCCTCGAGCCGGGGCGCTGGCTCACCGCGCCGATCGGTGCGCTGCTCGCCGAGGTGCGCGCGGTGAAGCGGCGTGACGGCCAGCGCTTCGTCGTGCTTGCCGCCGGCATGAACGACCTGCTGCGCCCGGCGCTCTACGGAGCGCGTCACCGCATCGTGCCGATCGCGCCGCGCGCCGGGGCGGACACGCCCGCGGTGGTCGTGGGACCGGTGTGCGAGAGCGCCGATGTGTTCGCGAGCGGCATCGAACTCCCGCCGCTCGAAGCCGGCGACCGCGTCGCGATCCTCGATGCCGGCGCCTACGGCGCCGCGATGTCGTCGAACTACAACGGGCGCGGCCGGCTCGCCGAGCTCACCGCGGCGGGCGGAGAACTCACGCGGGTGCGTGCGGGCGAGGGGCCCGACGCACTGCTCGCGCGTCGGACCGCCGATCGGCTGGAGCCGGGAAAGAGAGGAGCGCGGACTACAGAGTGAGCTGAGGCCGGCCGGCGAGCAGCAGCACCGCTGGATCGCTCGACAGATTCGAATACGAATGCGTGCGATGGGAACGGAAGTGGAGCGAATCGCCCTCGCGAAGCACGTAGGGCTTCCCATCCACGCTGATCTCGGCCACGCCGCTCAGGACCGTCGCCCACTCTTCGCCCTCGTGCGCGTGGGTGAGGGCGGGCTCGCGTCCGATCGGAAGCGTGAGGAGCTGGCCGCTGAAGGGCGCGCAGTGCACGGGCTGGGTGAGTGGCTCGAAGGTCGCCTGGCCCCAGCGGAGCGCGCGGCTCTCGCGCTCCTTCG
Source organism: Candidatus Sulfotelmatobacter sp. (assembly GCA_035498555.1). Lineage (NCBI taxonomy): Bacteria > Pseudomonadati > Acidobacteriota > Terriglobia > Terriglobales > Candidatus Korobacteraceae > Candidatus Sulfotelmatobacter > Candidatus Sulfotelmatobacter sp. The sequence goes on along the minus strand of DATKAB010000074.1, from coordinate 21,161 downwards.
CGCGCATCACCGAGAACTCGGGTTGGAGCTGGGCTTCCACCAGGGTCGCCGGCCGCATGCCGAGCGCGCGCGCGATGCGACCCAGGGCGCCGACGGTCGGCGAGGCCTTGCCGCGCTCGATCTCGGAGACATGGGTGGCGGAGATGCCCCCGCGCTCTTCGAGATCCTTGAGCGTGAGTCCGCGAGAGATGCGAAACATCTTGATGCGCCGGCCGAGCTCGATGGGGGAGGGATCGCGGGGATCGAGCTTGGTGTCGGTGGTTTCGGAGGGCGCCGCGGTGGCAGGCGTCATCGTGGGGATGTCTCCCTGGTGTGGGGCCGGCCTAGGGGCCGCCCTCGAGTGAGCGCGTGAAGAGCGCAAGGAGTTCGACGGGTTCGCTGGTGGCGGGCCGCAGGCGATGGGGCATCACCGTGCAGGCCTGGACACCGTCGCCCGGGTTCAACGTGACCTCGGAATCTCCGAAGCGCGAGGCCAGCACGCCGCTGCGCACCATGTAGAGCGCCTCGCCCTCGACTTCCTCGGCCGGCAGCGCGAGCTCGCCGGAGCGACCGGGGCCGGGTTTCAGCACCAGCCGGTAGGCGAACAGGCGGCTGCCCGGGATTCCGGGGGTCAGCACGCTGGCCTCGACGCCGGGCGCGGGCTGGAGTCGGGCGGCGTGGTCGCGGGAGAGATGCGCGACGTCGCTGCGCTCGTCCCTCTCGATGAAGTACGACGTGTCCTTCTCGAGCGCGCGGGCGATGCGCACCAGTGCGCCAATGGTCGGCGAGGTGCGGCCGCGCTCGATCTCGGAGAGATGGGTGGCGGAGAGTCCGGCGGCGCGTTCGACCTGCTTGAGGGTCATGCGCCGGTCCATGCGCAGCTTGCGGATGCGGCGGCCGAGCTCTTCGGTTTCGACGATCGCGGCCGGCGAGCGGGCGGAACGCGGCTCCGCAGGACGGGCTGTGATCTTGGGGCGGCGGGAAGCGGGCTTACGGGTCTTGGCCATGAAGGCTCCCGGTTCAGGATGCGCGTTCCCTCTGCCGGCTCGGCGTCGGGGGCGTCTGCCGAACCGCGTTCGCTTGACCTAGAGAGGGAACACCTTGGATCGCCAGCGCGAAGCGCAATGGATGGTGCCATAGCGGACGAAATGGCGTCAATGCTTCTCCGCTCATTTTCGCCGCCCGGGACGCGGTCCCGCGGCTTGACACTCCCTCGCCCTCAGCACAGACTGCCCGCCCGTTTCGATCCGCGCCGCGCAGGTTCGCGGTGGTCGCGGTCTCGCCCGCCGGCAAATCCCCAGCAGACCGGGAAGGATGGCTCGTTCGTGATTCAGGTCGTGTGCGTGAAACAGGTCGCGGACACCGACACCCGCGTCAAGGTCGCCGGGGACGGCAAGAGCCTCGATCCCGCCGGTGTCACCTGGATCCTCAACCCTTACGACGAATTCGCGGTCGAGCAGGCCCTCCAGCTTCGCGACGCCACCGGCGGCGAAGTGATCGCGATCACGGTCGGCGGCGCGGGCGTCTCCACCATGCTCCGCAACGTGCTGGCCATGGGCGCCGATCGCGCCGTGCACCTCAAAGCCGACGGGGCGGGCTCCCCGCTCGCCGTGGCCGAAGCGCTGGCCGCGGAGATCCGGTCGCTCGCCGCGGATCTGGTGTGGTTCGGCAAGCAGGCGGTGGACGACGACGCGGCCCAGGTCGGGCCGATGGTGGCGGAGAAGCTCGGAGTTCCCTGCGCCACCGGCATCGCCAGGTTCGAGCTGAAGGAGCGCCTGGCCACCGTCGAGCGCGAAATCGAAGGGGGGCGCGAGGTGATCGAGCTGACCCTGCCCGCGGCGCTCACCACCGACAAGGGTCTCAACACCCCTCGCTTCGCTTCGCTCAAGGGCATCATGGCGGCCAAGAAGAAGCCCATCGACGAGAAACCGGTGACGCTGTCGTCCGGCGGCCTCGAAGTGCTTTCGCTCGCGCTCCCGCCGCCCCGCGGCGCGGGCCGCGTGGTGGGGCAGGGCGCGGCCGCCGTCCCCGAGCTGATTCGAGCGCTGCGCCAGGAAGCGAAGGTGATCTAGGTGAGCGTCCTCACCTTCATCGAGCAGCGCGACGGCGCGATTCGCCCGGTCTCGCGCGAGGCGCTGGGCGAAGCGACGCGCATGGCCGCGACCCTGGGCGGGCCGGTGGTGGGCGTCTGCGCGGCGGCCGCCGACCCGGGACTCGCCTCGCTCGGCGAGTTCGGCGCCGAGCGCGTACTGCTGGCGGCGCGTCCCGAGTTCGCCCGAGCCGACGCGGCCGGGTACGCGAGCGCCGTCTGCGCCGCGGTCGAACAGCTGAAGCCCGCGCTAGTGCTGCTGCCGGCCTCGGCGCTGGGCAAGGATCTGGCGCCGCGCGTGGCGGCGCGGCTCGGAGTGGGGCTCGCCTCCGATTGCACCGGGCTCGCGATCGAGAACGGGCGCCTGATCGCGTCGCGCCCGGTGTTCGCGGGCAAGGCGATCCAGCGAGTCGGCTTCACCGCGACGCCGGCCGTGGCGACGCTCCGGCCCAAGCTGTTCGCGCCGGTGTCGAAGCCCGGTGTCGCGGCAGCCGTGGAAGCGCTTTCGTTCTCGTATGACTCGAGCGCGAGCCGCGCGCGTGTGCGAGAGGTGGCCGCGGCGAGCGGCGGCAAGGTGGATCTGACCGAGTCCGAGATCATCGTCTCCGGGGGGCGAGGGCTCAAGGGCCCCGAGAACTTTCAGCTCGTGGAGCAGCTGGCCGCGGCGCTCGGCGCGACGGTCGGCGCCTCGCGCGCGGTGGTGGATGCCGGCTGGCGGCCGCACTCCGATCAGGTCGGGCAGACCGGGAAGACCGTCTCGCCCAAGCTCTACGTGGCGGTCGGGATTTCCGGTGCCGTCCAGCACCTCGCCGGAATGTCGTCCTCACGCTGCATCGTCGCGATCAACAAGGATCCGGAGGCGCCCATCTTCAAGATCGCGGACTTCGGTATCGTCGGAGATCTGTTCGAGGTGGTGCCGGCTCTGACCGAGGCCGTCAGGCAATTGAACTCGCATTCCTGACCGCGGGGCGCAAAGAAAAGATTCGCATCTTCATGGCAATGGCCGGGTTCGCTTGACGGGTCCCGGCCATCCGAATAGGGTGCGGTCGGGTGGCTTCGCGCCCCCGCCGAGAGGAAAGCATGAGGCCTTACCTTCCCGTCCTGATGTTCCTGGTGGTGGCGTTCGCCTTCGCGGCGAGCACGATTGCCGCCTCCACGTTCATCGTTCCCCGACGCCGGAACTCGGTGAAGCAATCCCCTTACGAGTGCGGGGTCGAGCCGGTCGGAAACGCGCGGGCCCGCTTCACCGTGAAGTTCTACCTGGTGGCGGTGCTGTTCATCCTGTTCGACATCGAGGCCGTGTTCCTCTACCCGTGGGCGGTCGCGTTCCGGCAGCTCGGGCTCTACGGGCTGGTGGAGATGCTGCTCTTCATCTTCGTATTGCTGGTGGGCTACCTCTACCTTCTTAAGAAGCGCGCCCTGGATTGGAACTGAGCCGGGGCGTCGCCTGGGCGCGGAGGAGATCATGACCGATCGCAAGCCATCCAACCCGCTCCGCATCCTGAGCCCGGCCGAGCCCGCCGCCCCACCCGTTCCCGAGCGGGTCCTGCCCGCGACTCCGGAAGACGCGCTTCGCGAGGAAGTGGAAAAGGGTCTGCTGTTCACCACCGCCGAGAACATGGTGGCGTGGGCGGTGAACAACGCGCGCGCCAATGCCATCTGGCCGCTGGGCTTCGGGCTCGCCTGCTGCGCGATCGAAATGATGGCGATCGTCGGGCCGCGATTCGACATCTCGCGTTTCGGCGCCGAAGTGTTCCGCGCGTCTCCGCGCCAGGCGGATCTCATGATCGTCGCCGGCCGCGTGAGCGTGAAGATGGCGCCGGTGGTGCGGCAACTCTATGACCAGATGCCCGATCCCAAGTGGGTCATCGCGATGGGTGCATGCTCGTCGTGCGGCGGCGTGTTCAACAACTATGCGATCGTTCAGGGCGTGGACAAGGTCGTGCCGGTCGACGTCTACGTGCCCGGCTGCCCGCCGCGTCCCGAGGCGCTGATCCACGGAATCATGAAGCTGCAGGAGAAGATCCTCGCTTCGAAGCCCGAGCTCGGGCCGTTCGTGCCGCGGAAGAAGAAGGGCGCCGCGTGAGCTCGCTGACCCCCGAGCGCGTGGAGGAACGACTCCAGGCGCGCTTTCCGGGCGTGGCGATTCGGCGGCAGACCGGCCCGGCGGTGCGGGACTTCACCCTGGTCCTGCCGGTCGAGCAGCTGGTCGAGATGTGCGAGTTCCTGCGGGACGATCCGGAGCTGGATTTCGCGATGCTCTCCTGGATCGCCGGCTGCGACTACCTGCCGCGGGCGCCGCGCTTCGAAGTGGTCTACAACCTGCTCTCGCTGAGCCACAATCTCCGCCTCCATCTCAAGGTCGAGGTGCCCGAGGAGCGCGCGCGCGTCCCCTCGCTCGTCGGCGTGTGGCCGACGGCCAACTGGCACGAGCGCGAGACCTTCGACTTCTACGGGATCGAGTTCTCCGGACATCCCGACCTGACGCGCATCCTGCTGCCGGATGACTGGGTGGGACATCCGCTTCGCAAGGACTCGCCGCTCGGCTACGAAGAAGTGGCGTTCACGCACAATACCCCGCATCGCATCCTTCCCTCACCGTCGCTCAAGAAGCTCAAGCCGAAGAAGGTGAAATACCGTGCGCACTGAGACCATGACCCTCAACATGGGGCCGCAGCATCCCTCGACGCACGGGGTTCTGCGCGTGGCGCTCGAGCTCGACGGCGAAACCGTGGTGCGAGCGAAGCCGATCATCGGCTACCTCCACACCGGCATGGAGAAGCAGGCCGAATACAAGACCTACACGCAGTCCATCCCGCAGACCGACCGGATGGACTATCTGGCACCGATGTCCAACAACCTGGCGTTCTGCCTGGCGGTCGAAAAGCTGCTCGGCATCGAGGCGCCGCCCCGTGCTCAGGCGATCCGCGTGCTGCTCACCGAGCTGACGCGGATCAGCGCGCACTGCGTGTGGCTGGGCACACACGCGCTCGACATCGGAGCGATGACGGTCTTCTTCTACTGCTTCCGCGAGCGCGAGAAGGTCCTGTCGCTCTACGACCACGTCTGCGGCGCGCGGATGACCGCCTCGTATTTCCGAGTTGGCGGTCTGGCGATGGACATTCCCGAAGGCTTTCTCGACCGCTGCCAGAAGTTCGTGGACGAGATGCCGGCGCACACCGACGAGTACGAATCGCTGCTCACGCGCAACCCGATCTGGCTGGCGCGCACCGAGGGCGTCGCGCCGCTTTCGCGCCACGACGCGATCGCGCTGGGAGCGACCGGGCCGACGCTGCGCGGCTCGGGCGTGGACTGGGACCTGCGCAAGCAGGAGCCCTACTGCGCCTACGACAGCTACGACTTCGACGTTCCAGTGGGGAAGAACGGCGACGCCTACGATCGCTACCAGGTACGGGTGCGCGAGATCCGCGAAGCGACCCGCATCGCCGGTCAGGCGATCGCGCGGATCCGCTCGATGGGAGAGAAGGGCGAGTACCGGCTGCGCGACTACAAGTACGTGCTGCCTCCCAAGGAGGAAGTGAAGACCTCGATGGAGGCGCTGATCCACCACTTCAAGATCGTCGCGCACGGGTTCTTCCCGCCGGTCGGCGAGGCCTATCGCGCGATCGAAGCCCCCAAGGGCGAGTTGGGTTTCTATTTCGTTTCCGACGGCACGCCGCGGCCATGGCGCATGAAGGTGCGGAGCCCGTCGTTCGTGAACCTGCAGACCCTGCCCACCATGATCGAGGGGCGGCTGGTGGCCGACGTGATCACGGCCATCGGCAGTCTCGACATCGTGCTCGGGGAGATCGACCGTTGAGCGCGGTGGTGGTGCCGATCGAGGAAGCGCCGGCCACGCTCTCGCCGCAGGCGCGGCGCGAGGTCGACGAGGTGCTCGCCCACTATCCCAACCCGCGCTCGGCGATTCTGCCGGTGCTGTGGATCCTGCAGCGCGAGCACGGCTGGATCTCGCCGGCTCGGCTGCGGCTGGCGGCGAGCCTCGTCGAGCTGCCCGAGCCCGAGGTGTTCGGGATCGCCACCTTCTACACCATGTTCAACCTGAAGCCGATCGGACGTCATCACCTCCAGGTGTGCATGACGCTCTCCTGCTCGCTGATGGGCTCCGACCGTCTGTTCCGGCATCTGCAGAGCAAGCTCGGAATCGGTCACGGCGAGACCACCGCCGACGGCCGGTTCACGCTGCGTCGCGTCGAGTGCCTGGCGGCCTGTGGGGGCGCGCCGTGCATGCAGGTCAACTTCGACTACCACGAGAATCTCGACGAGGCGAAGTGCGACGCGTTGCTGGAGAAGCTCAAATGAGCGACGAGCGCGGGCCCTTCCTGTTCAAGGACATCGACACGCCGGGGCTCACCGGCATCGACGTCTACCGGAAGGGCGGCGGCTATCGGGCGCTCGCCGAGATGCTCGGCCGGCGACCCGCCGACGAGTGCATCGAGGTGGTGAAGGCCTCGGGATTGCGCGGCCGCGGCGGGGCGGGATTCCCGGCCGGCCTCAAGTGGAGCTTCGTGCCCAAGGCCTCGCCCAAGCCCCGCTATCTGGTCTGCAACGCCGACGAGAGCGAGCCCGGCACTTTCAAAGATCGCGAGCTGATGGAGAAGAACCCTCACCTTCTACTCGAAGGGGTGGCGCTGGCCGGGTACGCGATCGGCGCCCACGTCGGCTACATCTATCTGCGCGGCGAGTTCGACTACATCCAGGTGATCCTCGATCGCGCGATCGCCGAGGCGCGCTCGGCCGGCCTGCTCGGCGCGAACGTCGCCGGCAGCGGCTACGCGTTCGACATCCACACCCATCTTGGCGCCGGCGCCTACATCTGCGGCGAGGAGACCGCGCTGCTCTCGTCGCTGGAAGGCTATCGCGGCCAGCCCCGTCTTAAGCCGCCGTTCCCGGCGGTCGAGGGGCTCTACGCCTGCCCGACGGTCGTGAACAACGTCGAGACCCTGATGAACGTGCCCGCCATCCTGATCAACGGCGCGAAGTGGTTCCGGCAGTGGGGCACCGAGAAGAGCCCCGGCACCAAGATCCTCAGCGTCTCGGGGCCGGTGAAGCGCCCCGGCAACTACGAGATCCCGCTCGGGATTCCACTGCGCCAATTGATCGACGACTACTGTGGCGGCATGCGCGAGGGCTTCCGCGTCAAGGCCGTGATCCCGGGCGGCTCGTCGGTGCCGCCGCTTCCCGCCAGCAAGCTCGACACGGCGCTCGATTACGAATCGCTCAACGCCGAAGGCACCTTTCTCGGCTCGGGCGGCGTGATCGTGATCGACGAGCAGACCTGCCTGGTGGACTCGCTCTGGAACATCATCCGTTTCTACGAGCACGAGTCGTGCGGCAAGTGCACGCCGTGCCGCGAAGGCACCTACTGGATGACCGAGATCCTCGAGCGCGTCGAGCACGGTCAGGGCCGCGCCGGCGATCTCGATCTGCTCGAGGACCTCGCCGACAACATTCTCGGCAAGTCGTTCTGCGCGCTCGGCGACGCGGCCGCGATGCCGGTGCAGGGGTTCCTCAAGCATTTCCGCGACGAGTTCCAGCACCACATCACGCACCAGCGCTGCCGCGCGAATCGGCGGCGCGCCGAGATCGAAGCGCGCTTCGGCGAGCGGGTGCACGCGTGAGCGCGACGGTTCGCGTCACCATCGACGGCCGCGTGATCGACGTGCCCGCCGGCACGTTGGTGACCGACGCCGCGCGGATGGCCGAGGTGCACGTCCCGATCTTCTGCTCGCACCAGAAGCTTCCGCCGCTGGGCGCCTGCCGCATCTGCGTGGTGGAAGTGGGAACGCCGAAACTCGGTCCCGATCGCAAGCCGGTGATCGGCGCCGATGGACGGCCCGAGGTCGCGTGGATGCCCAAGGTCCAGACCGGCTGCACCACCCCGGTGTCCGACGGCATGGAGGTCAGGACCGCCTCGCCGACCGCCGTCAAGGCGCGCAAGGGCGTGATGGAGTTCCTGCTCGTCAATCATCCGCTCGATTGCCCGGTGTGCGACGAGGGCGGCGAGTGCCAGTTGCAGGACCTGGCCTTCGCATTCGGCGCCGACTTCTCGCGCATGGACGAGGCCAAGCGCACCTTCGAGTCCGAAGACCTCGGCCCGGTGGTGAAGAAGGAGGCCAATCGCTGCATCGTCTGCATGCGCTGCGTGCGGTACTGCGACGAGGTGATGGGCGACGACGCCCTGACCGCGCATCAGCGGGGCGTGTGGACCGAGATCAGCTCGTTCAACCGCCAGCCGCTCGAGTGCGAACAGTGCGGAAATTGCGTCGAGGTCTGCCCGGTCGGTGCGCTGACCGCGCTGCCCTACCGGTTCAAGGCGCGTCCCTGGGATCTGCGCCAGCACATCAGCGTGTGCCCGTGGTGCTCGAACGGCTGCTCGGTGCGGCTGGGCGTGCGCGGCACCGAGATCCTGCGCGCGCGCGGAACCGAGTTCCGCGGCATCAATCAAGAGTACCTGTGCGTCCGCGGCCGCTTCGGCTACGAATTCGTGAACTCCGCCGAGCGGCTGAGCTCGCCGTTGCTTCGCGAGGGTCAGAATCTCGAACCGGCCGGGTTTGCCGAGAGCGTGGCCTGGACGGCGGCCCGGCTCCAGGCGATCGCGGCCACGCACGGGCCGGGCAGCATTGCCTTCCTGGGCGGCGAGAAGCTGAACCTGGAGGAGCAGTACCTGTTCCAGAAGCTGGCGCGCGCCGTGATCGGCACGCCGCACGTCGACGCGCGCACGCGATTGAGCGCCCGCGTACCGGCGGCCGCCGTGCTGCGCGCGACCGGCGGCGGAAGGCCCACGCTCTCGTTCGACGAGCTGATCGGCTGTCGCGAGGTGCTCGTCCTGGGCGAAGACCTGCAGGGCGAGTCGCCCTTCGCTCAGGCGCAGCTGATCCGCGGCCAGCATCAGCGCGGACTCCATCTCACCGTGGCGCATCCGCGGCGCGTGAAGCTCGCGCGCCCCAAGTTCCGCGGCGTGCACCTCGCGTACCGGCCGGGCTCCGAGCTGGCCTTGCTGAACGCGCTCACGCGCGCGGTGCTGGAGGCCGGCGCGCCGGCCGACGCGCCGCCCGAGGTGGCGGCCGCGCTGGCGGCGCTGGGCAAATCGCTGGGCGCGACGTCGCGCGAGAAGCTGGCCGAGCCGACCGGGCTCGCCTGGGAGGCTCTCGCGGCGGCGGCGAAGCGCCTGCGGGAGACGAGCGAGCAAGCGATCCTGTTCGGGCGCGGAGTGATGGAGCATCCCCATGCCGATGCGCTGCTCCAGGCGATCGAGAACCTCGGCTGGGCGAGCGGCGCGTTGTCGGCGGAGCGATCGCGAGTGCTCTACCTCGGACCGCAGAACAACAGCCAGGGGGCGCTCGACATGGGTCTCGCGCCCGACGTGCTGCCCGGATACGTGGCGCCCGAATCGGCGGCGGCGCGCAAGCCTTTCGAGCAGCAGTGGGGAGGGCCGCTCGAGCTTCCGGCCGGCCTGTCGGCCGCGGGGATCCTCCGCGCCGCGGCCGAAGGCCAGATCCGCGCGCTGTGGATCGCCAGCGATCACCTGCTGCGGAGCGCGCCCGATCGCGCGCTGGTCGAGCTGGCCTTGAAGCGCTGCGAGCTGGTGATCGTGAACGAGATGTTCCTGACCGAAACCGCGGCCGCCGCCCACGTCGTGTTCCCGGTCAGCTCGTTCGCGGAGAAGGAAGGTGTTGTGGTGAACGCCGAGCGACGGCTCCAACGTTCGGCCCGAGCGCTTTCGCCGAAGCTTGGCACGCGCGCCGACTGGGAGGTGTTCCAGGCGGTCGCGCAGGGACTGGGCGCCAGGTGGAGCTATCGCACCGCCGAGGACGTTTTCCGCGAAATCGGTCGCCTCGTCCCGGGCTACGAACGCATGAGCTGGGCGACGCTCCTGCCGCTCGGCCCGCAATGGCGCTTCGATTCGCGGCCTCCGCTGGCCGCGGTCGTGACGATGCCTCGGGAGGCGGCGCCGCAGGCCGCGGGGAATGGCGCGCTCCAGCTGCTGTCCGGCGGCACGCTCTTCCTGCAGGGCAGCCTGAGCCACCACACGGCGTTGTTGCCGAAGCTCGCGAAGTCTCCGCGCGCCGCGCTCAATCCGGGCGACGCCTCGCGTCTGGGTGTCGAACACGGCGCCGAGATCGAGCTGGCGGGACCGTCCGGCCGCGTTCGTCTGGCCGCGGCGCTCGACGATTCGGTCCCCGCCGGGAGCGTCTTCCTGCCCTACGCGTTTCCGGGCATCGAGATCAACCGACTGGGTGTCACGGGTGACGGCGCCGTTCAGGTCGCGGTGACGCGCGCCGGCGCGGCGCAGAGAGCATGAGCGCGATGGCCGCCCTGTTCCAGAACCCCGACCTCCAGTACGCGCTCTGGGCGTTCGTCAAGATCTTCATCATCCTGAACGGCATGCTCGGCATCGTGTCCTACCTGATTTACGTCGAGCGCAAGGTGGCCGGCCACATGCAGGCGCGCGTCGGGCCCAATCGCGTCGGCCCGCTCGGGCTGCTCCAGCCGATCGCCGACGTCGGCAAGTTGTTCCTCAAGGAAGAATTCATCCCCGCCGAGGCGAACAAGGTCATCTTCCACCTCGCGCCGATCATCGCGGTGGTGCCGGCGCTGGTGACCTTCTCGGTCATTCCGTTCGGTCCGGCGCCGTTCTTCGTCACCGACGTGAACGTTGGGCTGCTGGTGTTCCTCGCCATGTCGAGCCTCGGCGTCTATGCCATCACGCTGGGCGGCTGGTCTTCGAACAACAAGTACGCCCTGCTCGGCGGGCTTCGCTCCTCCGCGCAGATGGTGTCCTACGAGCTGGCGATGGGGCTTTCGACGATCGGCGTGCTGCTGATCGCCAATTCGCTGTCGCTCGGGGCGATCGTGGCCCAGCAGTCGAAGTTCTGGCACCTCGGTCCCCTCGCGATTCCGTCGTGGAACCTGTTCTTCCAGCCGGTGGCGTTCGTGGTGTTCATGATCACCGCTCTGGCCGAGACCAATCGCGCGCCCTTCGACCTGCCCGAGGCCGAGGCCGAGCTGGTGGCCGGATTCCACACCGAGTACTCGAGCATGAAGTTCGGACTCTTCTTCCTCGGCGAGTTCATGAACGTCATCTCGATCTCGTGCATCGCGGTCACCCTGTTCCTGGGTGGCTGGAACGGGCCGGGACCGGCGTCGCTCGGCATCCTCTGGTTCATGCTCAAGCTGTTCGTGCTGCTGTTCTTCTTCATCTGGATACGCTGGACCTATCCCCGGCTCCGCTACGACCAGCTCATGAACCTCGGCTGGAAAGTGCTGTTGCCGATCGCGCTCGCCAACGTCCTGGTCACCGCGCTGCTGGTCTTCTGGGGGATCCTGCCGTGATCCAGGCGTTGTTCGTCGCACTGAGCGCGATCGCGGTCGTGTCGAGCCTGCTCGTGATCCTGCACCGAAATCCCGTGACCAGCGCGCTGTTCCTGGTGGTGTCGTTCTGCTCGCTCGCCGGCATCTATCTGCTCCAGCACGCCGAATTCCTGTTCGCGGTGCAGATCATCGTCTACGCCGGCGCGATCATGGTGCTCTTCCTGTTCGTGATCATGTATCTGAATCTCAAGAGCGACGTCGAGACCGGGGTGCAGATCGCGGTTCGCCGCGGCATCGGCTGGCTGGTGGGCGCGGTGCTGGCCGCCGAAGGCCTGTGGCTGATGGCGCGTCACTGGGCGCCGGGCCCCACTTCGCTCCAGCCCGCGGCCGACACCGACAACACCCGCGCGGTCGGCCAGCTGCTCTATACCCGCTACCTGTTTCCGTTCGAGATCACCTCGCTGATCCTGCTCGCCGCGATGGTGGGCGTGATCGTCATGGCGCGCGGCCGCGGCCACGCCTCGCGCGGAGAGGAGCGATGATTCCACTCAGTTGGCCGCTCGCGCTGAGCGCCGCCCTGTTCGTGATCGGCGCCGTCGGTGTGCTGGTGCGGCGCAACGCGCTCGTGATCTTCATGTCGGTCGAGCTGATGCTCAATGCCGGCAACCTGGCCTTCGTCTCGTTCGCGCGACAGATGAACTCGCTCGACGGCCAGATCTTCGTGTTCTTCGTGATGACGGTTGCGGCCGCGGAAGTCGCGGTGGGTCTCGCCATCATCGTGAACCTCTTCCGCCTGCGCGAGACGGTGTTCGTGGACGAAGTCAACCTGCTCAAGGGATAGAGCCGCTTGCACCTGCCATTGCTGTGGATCATTCCGGCGCTGCCGCTCGCGGCGGTCGCGCTGAGCCTGCTGCTCGGCGACCGGCTCGGGAAGCGGGGGGTGACGGTGCTGGCGTGCGGGAGCGTGCTGCTCGCCTTTCTCGCCGCGCTGCGCGCGGTGCTGCAGCTCGCCGGGCTTCCGGCCGAAGACCGCGTCCTCCACGAGCTGGCCTACACCTGGATGCGGGTCGGCGACTTCTCGGCCGACGTCGGCTTCCAGCTCGACCCACTCTCCGGGGTCATGGTGCTGGTCGTCACCGGAGTGGGCTTCCTGATCCACGTCTACTCCACCGGCTACATGAGCCACGATCCCTCGTACCGCCGGTTCTTCCTCTATCTCAACCTGTTCATGTTCGCCATGCTCACGCTGGTACTGGCGGACAACTTCCTGCTCATGTTCGTGGGCTGGGAAGGCGTCGGACTCTGCTCCTATCTGCTGATCGGATTCTGGTACGAACGGCCTTCGGCGGCCGCGGCGGGGAAGAAGGCGTTCATTGTCAATCGCGTCGGTGATTTCGGATTCCTGCTCGGCATGTTCTACCTGTTCTCGGGTGGCGGGAGTCTCAACTTCGAGCGGCTGTTCGCGGTGGCGCCGCACGTGTTCGCCGCCGGCTCGTTCGCGATCACCACCGCCACGCTGCTCCTGTTCCTCGGCGCCACCGGCAAGAGCGCCCAGATTCCGCTGTTCACCTGGCTCCCAGACGCGATGGAAGGTCCGACCCCGGTCTCCGCCCTGATCCATGCCGCCACCATGGTGACGGCGGGTGTCTACATGGTGGCCCGCTGCCACGTGCTCTACGGCCTGGCCCCGACCTCGCTCGAGACCGTGGCGGTGATCGGCGCCGCCACCGCGTTGTTCGCGGCCACCATCGGCATCGCTCAAAACGACATCAAGCGCGTGCTGGCGTATTCGACGGTCAGTCAGCTCGGCTACATGTTCTTCGCGCTCGGCGTCGGCGGCTTCACCGCCGGCATCTTTCATCTCATGACGCACGCGTTCTTCAAGGCGCTGCTGTTCCTGGGCGCGGGCTCGGTCATTCACGCGCTCTCCGACGAACAGGACCTGCGGCGCATGGGCGGGCTGGCGAGCCGGTTGCCGTGGACGCACGGTGTGATGCTGGTGGCGACGCTCGCGATCGCCGGCATTCCGCCGTTCGCGGGCTTCTTCAGCAAGGATGAGATCCTGCACGATGCGTTCGCGTCCGGGCACTACGGCGTGTGGCTGGTGGGTCTGGTCGGCGCGGCCCTGACCGCCTTCTACATGTTCCGTCTCTACATCCTGGCGTTCCGTGGCCCCTCGCGTCTCACCCACGAGGCCGAGCATCACCTCCACGAGTCGCCGCCCGCGATGATCGCTCCGCTGGTGGTGCTGGCGGTGCTCTCGGTGGTTGGCGGCTGGGTCGGCCTGCCGTTTCAGAGGGGCGGGCATCTCTTCGCGCGCTGGCTCGCGCCGGTGTTCGAGGCCGGCGGGGGTCACGAGGCGTTCGAGACTTCGCCTGCGACCGAGGGCGTGCTCATGCTGCTCTCCGTCGGCGTCGCCGCGCTGGGGATCGCGTTCGCCTTCCGCGCCTACCTCCAGAAGCCCGAGGTGGCGACCCGGCTGCGCGAACGCTACGCGGGGCTCTATCAGCTGCTCTCCCACAAGTACTGGGTGGACGAGTTCTACGACGCCACCGTGGTGCGTTCCGTGCGCGGCCTCGCCGATGCCTGCTGGAAGTTCTGGGACGTGAAGATCGTGGACGGCCTGGTGAACGGGGTCGGCTACACGCTCGAAGGGATGTCGGCGATCCTGCGGCTCTTCCAAACCGGATTCGTCGGCACCTACGCGTTGTTCTTCGCGCTCGGCGTCGCCGCGGTCATCCTGCACATGCTGAGGCACTGATCGATGGAATTCCCCTGGCTCTCCTGGCTGATCTTCTTCCCGCTCGCGAGCGGCGCGCTGATCGTGCTCATGCCCGAGACCGCCACGCGCGCGATCAAGCGCTGGGCGATGGTGGTGTCGCTCGCCGAATTCCTGTTCTCGCTGCCGCTGTGGTGGCGCTTCCAGCCTCAGGCCACCGGCTGGCAGTTCCCGGAGACCCACCGGTGGCTGCCGGCGCTGGGCGCCGAGTACGCGCTGGGCGTGGACGGCATCAGCCTGCTGCTGGTGCTGCTGACCACCTTGATCACGTTCGTCGCGGTGCTGGGTTCGTGGACCGCCGTGGAGAACCGGGTACGGGAGTTCTATGCGTTGCTGCTGGCGCTCGAGACCGGGATGCTCGGAACCTTCCTGGCCCGGGATCTCCTGCTGTTCTACGTTTTCTGGGAAGCGATGCTGGTGCCCATGTACCTGCTGATCGGCGTGTGGGGAGGGGCGCGCCGCCGCTACGCGGCCATCAAGTTCTTCCTCTACACCATGGCCGGCAGCGTGCTCATGCTGGTGGCGATCCTGTGGCTCTACTTCTACCAGCGTGGCATCACGGGCGTGCCGACCTTCTCGCTCGACGCCTTCTACGCGATCGCGATTCCGGCGCCGATGCAGATGGCTCTGTTCCTGGCGTTCGCGGTCGCGTTCGCGATCAAGGTGCCGATGTTTCCCTTTCATACCTGGCTTCCGGACGCCCACGTCGAGGCCCCGACCGCCGGCTCGGTGATCCTGGCGGCGGTGCTGCTCAAGATGGGCACCTACGGGTTCATCCGCTTCGCGATCCCGCTGTTCCCGGTGGCCTCGGAGCGCTTCGCGCCGTGGATCGTGGCGCTCGCGATCATCGGCATCGTCTATGGCGCGCTGGTGGCGATGGTGCAGCCCGATCTCAAGAAGCTGGTGGCGTATTCATCGGTGAGCCATCTCGGCTTCTGCATGCTGGGGATGTACGCGATGAATCCCCAGGGCCTGGCCGGCTCGATGATGCAGATGCTCAATCACGGCATCTCGACCGGCGCGCTGTTCCTGCTGGTGGGCGTGGTCTACGAACGGCGGCACACCCGGCTGATCTCGGATTTCGGCGGCCTGTGGAAGCCCCTGCCCGTGTTCGCGACCGTATTCCTGATCGTGATGCTCTCCTCGATCGGACTTCCCGGGCTCAACGGGTTCGTGGGTGAGTTCCTGGTGCTGATCGGGGCATTCCGCACCCAGCATGCGTGGGCGATCTGGGCGGCAAGCGGCGTGATCCTCTCGGCGGTCTACATGCTGTGGATGTTCCAGCGCGTGATCTTCGGTCCCGTCACTCACTCCGAGAACGAGAAGCTGTCGGATCTCACCCTGCGCGAGAAGCTGGTGTTCGCGCCGCTGCTGGTGCTGATCCTGTGGATGGGCGTGATGCCGCAGCCGTTTCTGGATCGCATGCAGCCCGCGCTCGACCGGACGCTGGAGCTTGCCCGCCAGCGCACGGCGATGACCGAGAAGCTGATCAGCGGGACGATGCCCGCGGCGCCCAGGCCGGCTGGAGGCGCGCAGGGCGTCTCGACCCTGGTCGAGGTCCAGCCCTGATGCCGGCGGCGCTCATCCGTTCCGACTACCTGGCGCTCGGCGCTGTGATCGGCCTGAGTGTGGGCGCGATGCTGCTGCTGCTGCTCGAGTTCCTGCCCGCGCGCCGCGGCAGCAGCCGAAGCGCGTGGATCGCGCTGCTCACGCTCATCGGATCGGCGGCGGCGGTGTGGCCGGTGCGCAACGTTCATCGCTCGCTGTTCGGCGGCATGTTCCTGCACGACGGCTTCACCGTCTTCTTCACGCTGCTGTTCTGCGCGGTCGCGGCGCTCAGCGTGTTGCTCTCGTGGGACTACGCGAAGCGCACGCGCCTGCAGCAGGCCGAGTACTACTCGCTGATGCTGCTCTCGACCCTGGGCATGATCGTAATGGCGGCCTCCAACGACCTGATCACGATCTTCCTCGGACTCGAGCTGATGTCGATCGCGCTCTATGTGCTGGTGGGCTTCCGGCACGACCAGCTCGAGTCGAACGAGGCCGCGCTCAAGTACTTTCTGCTCGGCGCCTTTGCGAGCGGCTTCCTGCTCTACGGCATCGCGCTCCTCTACGGTGCCACCGGGACCACCCAGCTCGCCCGTATGGCGGAATTCCTGTCCGACACGCCGCTGGCCTCCAACCCGCTGCTGATCCTCGGCGGACTCATGGTGCTGGTTGGGTTCGGGTTCAAGATCGCGGCAGCGCCCTTCCACATGTGGACGCCGGACGCCTACGAAGGGGCGCCGACTTCGATCACGGCTTTCATGTCGGCCGGGGCCAAGGCTGCCGGTTTCGCCGCGCTGCTGCGACTCGCGCTTACCGTCCTGCCGGGAATCACCGCGGACTGGCACGGACTGCTGGCGGCGATCGCCGTGCTCACCATGACGGTGGGCAACGTCACCGCGCTGCTCCAGACCAATCTCAAGCGCATGCTCGCCTACTCGAGCATCGCTCACGCCGGCTACCTGCTGGTGGCGGTGGTCGCGGGAGGGACGGACGGGGCGGCTGCCGCGCTCTTCTACCTGGCGGTCTACTCGGCGATGAACCTCGGCGCGTTCGGCGTGCTGACGCGCCTCGGACGCGACCAGGAGGAGCGCGTCCTGATCTCGGACCTGGCAGGGCTCGGTTTCCGCCAACCTGCGATTGGACTGGCGATGACCTTCTTCATGTTGTCGCTCGGCGGCATTCCGCCCACCGCCGGATTCATGGGCAAGGTCTACGTGTTCAGTGCCGCGGTCAACACCGGCCATGTCCCGCTGGTGGTCATCGGCGTGCTCAACAGCGTGGTGTCGGTGTTCTACTACCTGCGCGTCACGGTGGCGATGTACATGCAGGAGCCGAGCGGCGAACCCACCCCGATCTCCTGGGCGCCTCCCGCCGCGCTCGCCGTGGTGCTGACGCTCGGGCTCACGCTGTGGTGGGGAATCTCGGCCCAGAATCTGCTGGTCGCCGCCGCCGAGAGCGTCCGCGGCATGTTCTGAGCGGCGCCGCGCGGCTCGAGCCCGACGACTAGCTCGGGTGATCGAGCGCGTCGAGCGAATCGCGCGCCGCCGACACGGACGGGTCGAGCTCGAGCGCGTCATGGAACGCCTCGCGCGCCTTTCCTCGGTCGCCGAGCCGATTCCAGGCGCTGCCCATCCGCAACATCATCTCTGCCGACGGGAGCTGAACCGCCGCCTCCTGCCGGTACTGGCCGATCGCCTCGCGCCATCGCCCGGCGTCCATGGCCAGGTCGCCGAGCCGCTCGTGCGCGTGCGGGATCATCGGGTCCGCAGCCAGCGCCGCGTGAAGATGGCGCGCCGCGTCCTCCCTGCGTCCATCCATGAGCGCGATGCTGGCCAGGAAATTGTTCGTGCCGGCGTTCGCGCTCGACAACTCCGCCGCGCGCTCGAATTCCATGCGCACCCGCTCGCGCTTGACCGGGTCGGAGGCACAGGCCTGCCCCAGCGCCCGCAGTCCCTCTCGTCCCGCTCGCAGCTCGTGGAAGGCGAGCGGCGCCAGTCGTTCGAGCGGCCCGGCGCGGCGCGTGTACATCACCGTGGCGTCGTCCACGAATACCAGCGCCCAGGTCGAATCCGAATCGAGCGTGTCCATCAGGCGGAAGCCGCTCACTTCCTTCCGGCCCAGCAGGATCCAGTCGAAGCGGTACTTGCCATCGAGGCGGGCCCAGGCTCGAGGGTCCTCCTGCGCGAGCACGTAGAGCAATCGATCCTCGCGCGTCCCGGCCTGGTGGATGTCGATGAAGGGAAGCCGCGTCGAGTCGGGCCAGAAGCGGTAGAGCAGGTAGCCGCCGAGGTCGAACGAGTTGAAGCTGCGGCCGCGGACGTCGTGTTTCGCGATGTAGTCGCAGGCGGCCACCGGATAGTTGTGCCAGAGGATGCCCACGCCGAGCGCGGCGTCGGGTGCCGCGACCTGCGGGTACAGCAATGCCATCGCGACCGCCCCCACCGCCGTGGCGCGCAGCGCTGGGAGCGCGCTCCAGAGCGGCCAGCGCCGCGTCGCGAGCCAGTCGTCGAGGTCGCGTGAGAGATAGGGCACTACGGCGATCGCCAGGAAGCCCAGGAAGCGAAGACTGCTCGCCGCCATTGCCCCGAAGCTCAACACCATCAGCAGCTCGACGCGATCCAGGCCGCGCCGCCGCCAGCGCCACAGAAACAACAGGGGCGTGGCGGCCGCGACCAGCGGCAGCCCGTTCCAGAAGTTCTCGATCCAGCGCGGAGGTTGAAGCTCGCCGATGCCGAGGAAGATCGGCTCGTGTCGCCAGACGAAGAAATATTCGAACGGCTGCGCGAGCGCCCGCCACCCCCAGGGGTTGAGCAGCATCGCCAGCAGCGACGCAAGTCCGATCAACGGCAGATCGCGCGACGGGGTGGCCGGAGAGGCCACTCCCGGCGCGCCACCCCCGAGCGCATCGTTGAGCGCGTGGATGCCGAGGACCACGAAGAACAGGAAGTAGGAGATGTGGCAGTTCGCCCAGAGCAGGGCGAGCGGGACCAGCGCCCAGGCGCGATCCCTTCCGCCGTGGCGGCGCGTCTCGAGGATCCAGATCTCGAGCGCCAGCAGCACCACCGCCAGCGTCTCGGGACGAATCTGCGAGCGCAGGCGGTAGAGCGCCGCGCCGAACAGGACCACGACCAGCGGCGCGAAGCCTCGCGCGCCCATCCGCCGCGCGGTGAGCCAGGCAATGGCGAAGGCGGCGAGCGTGGTGATCCAGCGCCAGCCGAACAATCCCCAAACGCCGGCGAGCTTCCACAGCGGCCAGATGAGTGCCCGGAACCCCCACGACGCGTTGACATCGGGTGCGCCATGGGTTGGCCAGGTCCAGAGCTCGGTGGTCGGCACGCGATGCAGGGTCCAGATCGCCCTGCCGACCAGCAGGTGCTGCCAGAAGTCGGTCTCGGTCAGATACGTGGTGACCGAAGCGATCACCATCGCCGCAGCGACCGCGATCCCGGCGATGAACGCCGGATGTGTCAGCGGAAGCGGGGGCACCGCCGGGGATGGCGATTCGGGGGCGCGGCGCGGCTTCCGGGAGTCGCCCGCTGTCCGGCGCCGGCCTCGATCCGCGCGCGCCTCGCCGGCGCTCACGCGGGCCGGTTCTCCGGCCAGCGCAGGATCATCGCGCTCGCCCGCTCGCCGCGTTCGAGACGCTCCGCCCACTCAGGAATCTCGAGCAGAGCGTGAGCGCGCGCCTGCGGCGTGAGATGTCCCGAGACCTGCTCTCCCGCCGGCGTCGCCCACCAGTCGCCCAGCCGGCGCGTGAGCTCGACGCGCACGAAGTCGGTGCGGCCCGCTCGCGACTCGATCTCCACCGCCGCGCGGGCCTCGAGCCTCGGACGATCCAGGGTCGTGAAACCTTGAAGCTTTCGGAGCGCCGGACGCACCAGCACCTCGAATACGCACGCGACCGAAGCGGGATTCCCCGGCAATCCGAAGAACAATCTCTCGCCGACGCGGCCGAACGCCTGCGGGCGGCCCGGCTTCATCGCCACGCGCCACAGGGCGATGCCGCCCAGCGAGTCGAGGCTGAGCTTCACCGGGTCGAAGTCTCCGGCCGACACCCCGCCGATCGTGAGGACGAGGTCGGCTGTGTCGAACGCCTCGCGCACGGCCGCCGCGACCTCTTGCGGGCGATCGCTCGTCCGGCGCGCTCGAGCCACCTCGCAGCCGGCCTCGGCGAGGAGCGCCGCGAGCATGGGCAGGTTGCTGTCGCGGATCGCTCCGGGACGCAGTGGAGCGCCCGGATCGAGCAGCTCGTCGCCGGTCGAGATCACCGCCGCGCGTGGTCGGCGCGCCACCGCCACGCGAGTCACCCCGAGCGCGACCAGCAGCGCCAGATCATGAGGCGAGATCTCGCGCCCGGATTCGAGCGCGACGTCGCCAGCGGCGAGGTCGCGCCCCGCGTCACGGACGTTCTGACCGGGGAGCACGCTCTCGCGGGCGCGCACGCGTTCTCCGGCGATTCCCGCCGCCAGCTCGGCCTGCTCGTAGGGCACCACCGCGTCCGCTCCGATCGGCAGCATGGCGCCGGTCATGATGCGCGCCGCCGTGCCGGACTCGAGCGGATGCAAGGGCGCGTGTCCCGCGGGCACGGTTTCACCGAGTGCCAGCCACCGGGCGGCCTCGGCCGAGCGCACCGCGAAGCCGTCCATCGAGCTGTTCCGGAACGGCGGGAGCGCATGAGCCGCCACCACCGGTTTCGTCAGCGCACGTCCCACCGCGTCGAGCACGGGAATCTCGAGCTCGCCGACGGGGATGGCCGCCGCGAGCACGCGCTTGCGCGCGGCGTCGACGCTCAAGAACTCAGGCGCGACGGCGGTAGACGCCACTTCGTCCTCCGCGCTTTTCCCACAGCGCGAACTCGCCCATCACCATGCCGCGGTCCACCGCCTTGAGCATGTCGTAAAGCGTGAGCGCCGCGATCATCGCGGCCGAGAGCGCTTCGAGTTCGACGCCGGTCCGGCCTCGCGAGCGCACGCGCGACTCGATCCCGACCGAGGCAGTGGCGTCGTCGAAGGAGAACGCGATCTCGACGCTGTCGAGCGACAACGGGTGCGCGAGCGGGATCAGCTCACCGGTGCGCTTCGCCGCCATCACCCCGGCGATATGGGCCGTGGCCAGGACGTTGCCCTTCGGCGTGCGCCCGGAGCGCAGGAGGGCGAGGGTGTCGCGGTGCATGAACACGCGGCCGCGGGCGATGGCGGTGCGAAGGGTGGCGCGCTTTTGGCTTACGTCGACCATGCGAATGCGTCCGGCTGCGTCGAGGTGGGAAAGAGCCCGGCCCAAGGATCATGCTCCGAAGATTGGTGATGGTGCAGGACGTGCAGGGACTGACCCTGCATGTCGCCAGCGGGTCGCTTCTCGCCCCCATTCTGCCCCAACCCATCCTGTTGCCACCACCGCACTAGCGGGATCGGCTGGCGCTGGGTCCGCTCGGGA
>DATKAB010000073.1 GCA_035498555.1 Candidatus Sulfotelmatobacter sp. | reverse complement strand
CGGCGGCGCTTGAGGCAATGGCGATCCACCTCGATGGTCAGGGCCCGGAAGGCCGCGTGCACCGCGGCTCGCAGCTGTTCCTTCTGCTTGTCGGCGCGCAGGGTTTCGCCTTCGACGTTCGCGACCAGCGCCACTTCCTCGCTTCCGCGCCGATGATGCATGCCGTGCCGCACGGTCACGTGCAGTCGAAGGACTTCCGGTCGGCGGGCCGCCAGGTGTCCGGCCAGGCGCTCGATGAGATCCCGGAGCGTGGGATCCAGGTCCAGGTGCTGAATCTGAATTTCGAGATCCATGATGTCCCTCGGCTCGCGACCGGAGTCACCGCCCGGAAACGCGCTGATAATTTCCCGTCAGAATCGTCTCGGCCAGAACATGCCCTCGAATCGCCTCGAGCAGCTCGGCGGCGCTCAGCCTCGGCCTGAGAGCGAGCGGTGCATCGAGCGCGAGCAGGCGGAAGCGATAGCGATGGCTGCGCCCGCCGGGCGGGCTGGGGCCACCCCAACCGACGCTTCCGAAGTCGTTCAGCCCCTGGGTGCCGATGCCGTCGACGACCTCGTGGCCGGGAACGCCCTGCGGGAGATCGCGCTGCTCGCCCGGCACGCGGTACAACACCCAGTGAATCCAATTGCCGGACGGGGCGTCGGGGTCGTTCACGATCAGTGCGAACTCGCGCGTGGCCTCCGGGGCCGACTCCCAAGCCAGCGGAGGGGAGCGATCGGCCCCATCGGCGGTGAACACCACCGGGATCTCGGCTCCGTCGGCAAACGCGGAGCTGCGGAGCGTGAATTTCGCGGCGCGCGAATCACCGGTGGCGGCACGCGAGATCGTCGAGCCCTGGCGTGATTTCATCGCCGCCGCCTCATCTCTGCAGGGTCCGCTGCTTGATCCGCGGACGGCGGGTGGGCTCGCCCGCAGGTGCGACCCGCTCGGCCGGAGGATCCCAGGTCGCGTCCAGCATGCCCTCTCGATCCGTCCAGACAAATCGCGTCTTTCCTCCGAATGCCTTCTCGAGCTCGCGCGCGATCCGGTGCGCGAGCTTCTGCGAAGTCGTGAGGATCTCGTAACCGGAGTCCACGCGATCGATGCGCACCGTTCGGCGTTCGGGCTGCGTGTAGCGCGCCCGTTTCTCCACGTTCCAGACGCGCCGGCGAACCTCCACTTCGCGCGCCGGGCCGAGCGGCTTCGTGATTCGCAGCCGGCCGAAATACTCCTGATCCTCGACCTGGGCGCAGGCCGGGCACAAGGTCCAGCCCACCCCCACCAGCGACGTGCGCTGGGTGCGAGTTCCGGCGCGCCAGGTCTTGTGCTTGTAGACGGCGCCACAGCGCTCGCAGACCATCGGCTCGCGGGTCGCTCGCACCCGATCGGCCACAGCAGGGCTGCGGTCGGTGCGTGCCCCACGAGGCGCGGCATGCGTGACGTACCCCGGCGGGCGACTGCCTCTAGGACCGCGGTTCATGATCCACCTCCCGCCGAGAGGGAACGCATTCCGCGTGCCATCGGGCGATACCGGCTCGCTGCGGGCCCGAGAGGTCCCTGGTTGTGCGGCGCAGATTGTTGATGGGGGGAATCGGGCCGCTAAGTCCTTGAAGATACGAGCCGGTTCATCCCGAGTTCCGGTCCGCTGCAGGCGATCAACATTCTTCGCCGCACAACCGAAGCCCTTGGCCCGTCACAGGCGATCGCGCGGTCTGCCAAGCGGTCAGGCGCCCGGAGGACTTGTCACGAGCCCCCGGCTAGCCTGCGCACTCTCGCGCCGACCCGGGCTCCGCGTCCTCCGGCAGGCAGAGGATCTGACCCGCGCGGCTCCCGTACCGATAAACCGTGATTCCCTTGCAGCCGAGCTCCCAGGCGAGCTGGTAGGTCTCGGCCACTTGAGCGGGCGTCGCCTCGCGCGGCAGGTTCACGGTCTTCGACACACCGCTGTCGATGTGTTTCTGGAACGCCGCCTGGACGCGCACGTGCTGTGCAGGCGGAACCTCCAGCGCGGTGACGAACAATTGGCGCAGCGACGACGGCACCGGCTCGCCGAGCGCGCGCAACGAGCCGGCCTTGCCGATCCGCTCGATCCATGTCGCCGGGTCGAGCCCGGCCCGCTCGAGCGCGGGCGCGAGCATCGGGTGCACCTCGTCCAGCACTTCCTCGCCCGAGAAGGCGAGTCGCCGGTGGACGAGCGCGAACACGGGCTCGATTCCGGCCGAGCAATCCGCCACCAGCGCGATGGTTCCGGTGGGCGCCACGGTGGTGCGGGTCGCGTTGCGCAGCGGCCGGCGTCCGCGCGCCGCATCCCGGCTGCGGCGGAAGGCCGGATAGGGACCGCGTTCCCGCGCGAGATCTTCGGACGCACGCCGGGCCTCGGCGGAAAGGAAGCGCGCCAGGTCGCCCGCCAGATCGAGCGCGGCCGGGGAGTCGTAGGGCACGCCCATCTGCATCAGGGCGTCGGCGAACCCCATCACACCGAGTCCGATCTTTCGGGTGCGGAGCGTGGCCTCGGCCACGGCGGGGAGCGGATGTCGCGTCACCGTCACCACGTCGTCGAGGAATCGGACTCCGAGGCGGATCGTCTCGCGCAACCGATCCTCGTCGAATCCCCGCCCACGCACGAATCGCTGCACCGCGATCGAGCCCAGCGTGCAGGTCTCGTGCGGGAGCAGCGGCTGCTCGCCGCACGGGTTGGTCGTGGTGATCGCGCCGAGCGCCGGAGTGGGATTGCCGCGCGCGATGGCCCCGAGGAACAAGAGCCCGGGATCGCCGATCGTCCAGGCGGCGTGGGTGATGCTGTTGAACAGCTCGCGCGCGGCGAGTGACCGGATTCGCGAGCCGCTGCGCGGATGGATCAGGTGAACATCGGCCCCGCGCTCCAGCGCCCGCATGACGATGTCGGGTATCGCAACCGAGACATTGAAGTTGCGAAGCCGCGTGCCGTCGAGCTTGGCTTCGACGAATTCGAGGATGTCGGGGTGGCGGGCGTCGAGAACGCCCATGATGGCGCCGCGCCGCCGGCCGCCCTGCTTGATCGCCTCCGCGGCCGCGTCGAAGACGCCCATGAACGAGACCGGTCCCGTGGCGACGCCGTGGGTGGACTGGACCAGATCGCCGCGCGGACGGAGCGGCGTGAAATCGAAGCCCACGCCACCGCCGCTCTGGTGGATCAGCGCCATGTCTCGAACCGCGTCGAAAATGGCCCGTAGATCGTCGGCGACGGGCAGTACGAAGCAGGCCGCGAGCTGCCCGAGCGGCGTTCCGGCGTTCATCAGGCAGGGTGAATTGGGCAGGAATTCGAGCGACGACATCGCCGTCTCGAATCGCTCGGCCCACTGCGGCGCCCGCCGCCTGCCCTCAGCCGCCGCCACGGTGCGCGCCACGCGGCGAAACAGCTGCCCCGGCTCCTCGACGAGCCTCCCTCTGGAATCCCGAAGCAGATAGCGCCGCTCGAGCACGCGGAGGGCGTTTGAAGAGAGCACCGCGCCTCGAGCACCCGGAGGATCGGGCGAGATGACCGGACTCATCGAGCCGATCGCGTGAGCTCGCGCGCCTGCGATTCGAGCGAGCCGAGCCGAGAGTCGAGTTCGTCGAGGTCGCGCCCGAGCTTGGCGCAGGCCTGCTCGAGCGCCGGAGTCGGTGCGGCATCGGTCTCTTCGACCCGCGTGTAGGCACGCAGGATCTGCTCTTCGAGCCGAGCGAGGGTTGCGGGCTCGGTGCCGGCGCGCGGGGGACCGAACTCCCGCGCCGCACCTTCCAGGCGGGCGACCCGGGCGGCGATCGAATCGGCGTCGGCATTTCGCCCCGGGGGGCGGAGCCGCGACCGCAGGGCCCGCGCTCGGGCGGTGTCGAGGGAATCGCGCCGCAACAGATCGCCGAGTCGAGTCGCGAGCGCGAACTGCCGCTCGAGGTCGGCCGGCG
>DATKAB010000072.1 GCA_035498555.1 Candidatus Sulfotelmatobacter sp. | reverse complement strand
GCCATCATGATGGCGAACGATCTCGTGTCGGAGAAGGTGAAGTCCGGTACGACGCTCAAGCTGCCGCCGGCTTCGAAGTAGTCGCGCTTCAGGAGCTGACGGCAGGCCCCTCGAACGGTCGACTCGCGCGGGCTTCCTGCACGGCCGCTCGCCTCCCATCCATGAAGGCGGCGCCCAGCCGCCGCTCGGCGTCGAGCGGATGGTGGGCGCGGCAGGGAAGTCTCAGATTTTCAACCGTGGACTCGCCGCCGCGTGCCTGCGCTCTGACTAGAGCGGAAACGCGCCCTCGAATTTCGTGCCTTCGCCCATCGCCACCGCGTAGCGCATCTGCTCCTCGAGACTCCGCGGCATGTCGCGGTAGACGTCGGCGAACATGGTCTCGATCCCGGGCGGCGGCATCGCTTCGGCCTCGCTGATGGCCTGCGAGATCTCGGCGTTGATTGCTTCGATCCAGCCGGCCTCGTCGCCGTCCTTGAGCAGCCCGGCACCCGACAGGTGGAGCCGCAATCTCTGCACCGGATCGCGCCGCTCCCATTCCGCCACCAGCTCGCGCTCGCGATAGCGCGTGGGATCGTCGCTCGACGAGTGCCCGCCCATTCGAAACGTGACCGCCTCGACGAACGTCGGCCCCTCGCCGCGGCGCGCGCGATCCACCGCCTCGCGCGTTGCCGAGATCACGGCGAGCAGATCGTTCCCGTCCGCCTGAATTCCCGGCATGCCGTAGGCCACGGCCTTGATCGCCAGGCTCTGGGAGCGCGTCTGCTGCGAAAGGGGCACCGAGATCGCCCACTGGTTGTTCTGGCAGAAGAACACCGCCGGCACCTTGAACACCGCCGCAAAATTCAGCGCGGCATGGAAATCTCCGGAGGATGTCCCGCCGTCGCCGATGTAGCCGATCACGACGTCGTCCTTCTGCTGTAGCTTCGCGGCCCACGCCGCTCCCATCGCCTGCGGAAGCTGCGTGCCGATCACACTCGACCAGGCCACCGAGCGCACCGCGCGATCACTGAAGTGCATCGGCATCTGACGCCCGATCAGCACGTCGCCCGAGTTCCCGATCAGCTGACACACGATCTGCTTGATGGACGTTCCACGCCACAGACACACGCCGGTCTCGCGCAGCGCGTGAAAGACCCAGTCGGTCGCGCGCAATGGGTAGGCCGAGCCCACCACCGCCGCTTCCTGGCCGCTGGCGGTGCCGTAGAAGCCGATGCGTCCCTGGCGCTGGAGCGACAGCATGCGCTGATCGAGCGTGCGCATCAGCACCATGTGCCGGAACATGCGCCGCAGATCGTCGGCCGGAATCTCGGGCGCCGCGCCCACCAGACGCCCGTCGGCGTCGAGCACACGCCGCATGGCGCTGGCGCTCTCGATGCCGGCAGTCGAGGCGCTCAACGCGCACTCCCCACGGTCGAGGCCGGCGTCTGCTGCGTGGCGGAGTTCGGCGTCATGCCGAGCTGCCAGAACAGGAACTGCATCACGTCGGCGTCGTCCTCGACCTGCTGGCTCACTGCCTTGCCGCCCGAATGCCCCGACTTGGTGTCGTAGTGAAGAATCACCGGCTTGTCCGAGCCCGTCGAGGCCTGCAGCAGCGCCGTCATCTTCCGAGCATGCAGCGGATCCACGCGCGTGTCGGAGTCGCCGCTCACCAGCAGCACCGCCGGATACTTCTCGCCGACCTTCACGTGATGATACGGCGAGTACGCGTAGATGTACTTGAACTGCTCGGCGTCCTCGCTCGAGCCGTACTCGGGCACCCAGAAGCGCGCCACCAGGAAGTTCTGGTAGCGCAGCATGTCGAGCAGTGGCACCGAGCACACCACCGCGCGATAGAGCTCGGGGTGCTGCGTCAGCGCTGCGCCCACCAGCAGCCCGCCGTTGCTGCCGCCCGCGATCGCCAGCCGATCGCTCGACGTGTATTTCTTGCCGATCAGATACTGGGCCGCGGCGATGAAGTCGTCGAACACGTTCTGCTTGTTGGCCAGCATGCCGGCCTTGTGCCAGGCCTCGCCGAACTCCGAGCCGCCGCGGAGGTTGGGCAGCGCCCACACGCCGCCGTTCTCGACCCACAGCGCGGCATTGGTGGAGAAGCGCGGGACTTCACTGACGGTGAACCCGCCGTAGCCCGTGAGATAGCAGGGGTTGTTTCCGTCGAGCTTCAGTCCCTTCTTCGCGAACACGAACATCGGAATCTTGGTGCCGTCCTTGGACGGGTACCAGACCTGGCGCACCTCGTAATCGTCGCCGTTGAACGGAATGGTCTGCTTCCACCACAGCGTGACGCCGTTGTTCTTGACCGCGACCCGCTGGATGCGCGGCGGCACGTTGAAGGACTGGAAGTTGACGTAGGCGTCCGGGCCGCGCCAGTGGCCTTCCAGGCCGCCGACGGTGCCGTTGTCACCGAGGGGGATCGGGCCCAGCAGCTTGCCATCCGGGTCGTAAAGGATGGTCTGCGACATCACGTTCACGAGATAATTCACGATCAATCGGCCACCCGCGAGAGTCCAGCTGTCGATCGGGTAGTGGCCTTCCTTGATGATCTCGCGCCACTTGTCGCGCCCGGGATTCGCGAGATCGATCGCCAGGATCCGATCATTGGGCGCGTTCCAGTTGGTGCGCACGAACAGCGTGTTGCCGCCGATCTCGCCATCGAAGCGCGCGGTCAGATCGTTGACGATGGTCAGAATCGGGCCGTTGCTCTTGAGGTTCTTCACGTACAGCTCGACCTTGTCGGCGGCCGAGCCGTGGGAGACCTGGATGAGCATCCAGTTGCCGTCGTCGGAGATCCGGGCGCCGGCGATCATGCCCGGCCCCAGATCTTTCCCGAAGATCAACTCGTCGTTCGCCGGATCCGAACCGACCGCGTGCCGGTAGACCCGCGGACCATCGCTCGTGTACTTCGAGTAGTAGATGGTCTTCAGGTCGGTGGTGAGATCGATGCCGAAATAGCGCGCCTTGGGCAGCTTGTCCTCGCGCAGCTTCTTGGTCGCGACATCCAGCAGGCCGGGCGTGAACTCGTCTTCGCCGCCCTTCTGAATGCCGATGACGGCGAGCCCGCCGTCATCCGACACGCTGATCAGCCGCACCGACACGCTGTGATCGGGGCTCAGCGGTTGCGGATCGAGCAGCACTTCCTCGGGCCCGTCCGGACCCCTGCGGGTGTAGAGGATGCGCTGGTCCTGGTCCGCGGAGCGCTTGAGATAGAAGAGCCGGCCGCCGCTCTCGGTGACGGCCCCGATGTCGTCGGTCTTGAGCAGTTGCGCCAACCGCGCGCGCAGTGCGTCGCGCCCCGGCACCGGGTCCATCACCTGGTGGTAATAGGCCGTTTGCGCCGCGATCCAGGCGCGCGTCTCGGGCGCGTCCTTGCTCTCGAGCCAGCGATAGGGATCGGCGATCACCGTGCCGTGGAGCGTGTCGCGCACCACTTCCATGCGCGTCGGCGGTGGCGCCGGCAATGCGGCGGAAAGCGCGAAGCGTGACGCGGCGACCAGCGCCAGCGCGGAAATGGACGTCACGAATGCCAGACGAGTCTTGCGGGGGGCGATCATCCGAGCTCTCCTTCCGTCAGCCAGGTGTCCGGTCTTTCGAGCCGCTCGATCAGTGCGTAGAGGAAGTCGGCGCCAACCGCGCCGTCCACCACGCGATGATCGAGCGACAGTGAGAGATTGCCCAGATCGCGAATCACTATTCTGTCGTCCACGACCGCCGGACGCTTCCGGACTTCGTGAACGCCGAGAATCGCGACCTGCGGGTGATGAAGAATGGGTGTCGCCAGCACGCCGCCATGAGCGCCGGTGCTCGTCACGGTGAACGTGCCACCCTGCAGCTCTTCCAGGCGGATGTGATGGGCGCGCGCCGATTGTGCCAGCCGATCGATCTCGCGCGCCAGACTCAGCAGGCCGAAGCGGCCGGCGTCGTGCAGCACCGGCACCATCAGCCCTTCCTCGGTCGCGGTGGCGATGCCGAGATTGAGCTGCGACTTGAGCACGATCTCCTGGCGCTCGTCATCGAGGCTGGCATTGAGCAGCGGGAACTCCTTGAGCGTTGGCCCCAGAGACTTCGCGACGTAGGCCAGGTAGGTGAGCTTGATGCCCTGCGCTTCGGCGCGCGGCTTGAGCTTCGCGCGATGCGCGGCGAGCGCCGTGAAATCACACTCGGCGACGAAGGTGAAGGGTGCCGTGACCTCGAGCGAATGTTTCATGTGCTCGGCGATCCGCCGGCGCAGCCCGCGCAGCGGCACGCGCTGTTCGGCGGGTGCGGTGCCGGGCGCCGGCGACACGGCCGCGCGGGGCGCGTCGGTCCCGGCGGGGCCGCTCGCGCGCTTCACGTCCTCGGCGGTGATCGCGCCGCCCGGGCCCGAGCCCGCGAGATGCTCGAGCGCCACGCCGAGCTGCTTCGCCAGCTGCCGCACTGCCGGCGTCGCCTGAACGCGGCCGGCGGGCGCGCTGGCCGGCGCGCCGACCACCGGGGTCGCGACCGCGGCGGCGGCCGCGTGGACACCGCTGCTCGCTGCTGCCGGCACGGCCGACGCGCCGGCCGCCGCCTCGCCCGCGACCGCGATGCTCACGATCACGCTTCCAACTGGAACGACGCTCCCCGCCTCGGCGTGGAGCGCTGCGATCGTGCCGGTGCGCGGCGAAGGAATCTCGACCGTGGCCTTGTCGGTCATCACCTCGACCAGCGGCTGATCCTCCCTCACCGCCTCACCCACCGCGACCATCCAGCGCACGATCTCGCCCTCGGCGATTCCTTCGCCAATGTCGGGCAGCTTCACGTCGAATGGCATCGCGTCCTCAATAGCTCATCACGTGCTCGAGCGCGCGCATCACGCGCGGCGCGTCGGGCAGATACGAGTGTTCGAGCGTGTAGGGGAACGGCGTATCGTAACCGGTCACGCGCAGCACCGGCGCCTGCAGCGAAGTCAGCGCCTGCTCGGCGATCTGGGCCACCAGCTCGGCGCCGTAGCCGCAGGTACGCGGCGCCTCGTGCAGGATCACGGCGCGGCCCGTGCGCCGCACGCTCTCGAGCAGCGCTTCGCTGTCGAGCGGCAGCAGCGTGCGCAGATCGAGCACCTCGACCGACCAGCCGCGTTCCTGGGCACGCTCCGCGGCCTCCATCGCCACCGGCACCATCGCCCCGTAGGCCACCAGCGTGACGTTTTCGCCTTCGCGGACCTTTCGCGCCCTGGAGAGCGGCGTGGTGAATGCGCCTTCCGCGACCTCCTCCTTGACGCTTCGATAGAGTCGCTTGGGCTCGAGGAAGATCACCGGATCTTCGCCCTGCAGGGCGGCGAGCAGCAGGCCCTTGGCGTCGGCTGGGGTCGAGGGGATCACCACCTTGAGTCCCGCCGTGTGGCAGAAGTAGGCCTCGGGGCTCTGCGAGTGATAAAGGCCGCCCTTGATGCCGCCGCCGTAGGGCGCGCGCACGATCACCGGGCACGAATACTGTCCGGCCGAGCGCCAGCGCATCTTGGCCAGCTCGGAGACGATCTGGTCGAACGCCGGGTAGATGAAGTCCACGAACTGGATCTCGGCGATCGGACGCATGCCGTAGAGCGCGAGGCCGATGGCGGCGCCCACGATGCCGTTCTCGGCGAGCGGGGTGTCCGCGACCCGCGCTTCGCCGAACTCGGCCTGCAGGCCCTCGGTGACCCGGAACACGCCGCCGTTCTTGCCGACGTCCTCGCCCAGGATCATGACGCGGGGATCCTCGCGCAGCGCGAGCCGCAGCGCGTCCTGAATCGCCTGCACCATGGTCATTTGAGGCATGCGGCGGGTTCTCCGGGGGCGGAAAAAGCCGGCGGAGATTAGCCGAATCGGGACCCTCGCACCAAGGCCGCTCCCCGGTCTGCCGGAGGGCCGGGAACTCGCGATCCGCGGCTCCGATTCGCCCGATCGGGTCGGCCGCCGCTCGCTTGCGCGGCTTCGGCCGCCGGCCGGGAATGCCGCTGGAAATTAGCCTCGACAAAGTCGATAATTAGTCTAGGCTAATTAGGGTTGTGGTCCTTCACCTCGGTCGGGGGCCGGTCAGAAATGAATCTGCGCTCGAGATCCTTTCTTGCTTTCGCGCCCGCGTGCGCATTCGCGCTGGCCGCGGTGTCCGCGCACGCGCAGGACGAGGGCATCCAGGCGGATCGGCCCGACTTCACCAACGGTCCCGACCCGGTTCCCGTGCACGCGGCGCAGATCGAGATGGGCTGGGCGCAGGAGCACACCGCCAGCGACAGACGAGACTCGTACGGGCTCGCCGTCCTGAGATGGGGGATCGCCCAGCGCATGGAGCTGCGAGGCGAGATCCCCTCGTGGCTGAGAGGGGAGCCCGGCCCGCGTCTCGACAGCGGGTTCGGTGACGCGGGATTCGGTGCCAAGTTCTTGCTGTCCGAAGGGCGAGGCCCGGCTCCCCGGCTCGGTCTGATCGCCGACGTCGACTTGCCGAGCGGATCCAAGGCGTTCAAGAGCAGCGGCGCGGGCTACAACGCCACGCTCGCCGCCGAGCACGATTTCGGAATTCTCGACGCGAGCGCGAACGTGCTTCTCGGCAACGACGACGAGACGGGCGAACGCGAGTGGACCACCGGCGCTTCTCTGTCGCTCGGTTTTGCTCCGCTCCGCAAACTCGACGCGTTCGCCGAATGGTACGTGGTGGCTTCGCAGCAGTCGTCTCCCCAGAACGTGCTCGACGCCGGGGGGACGGTTCCGGTCGGCAAGTACTTCCTGGTGGACGCCAGCGCGGGCACCGGGGTGGGCGGCGGGGATTCGCCCTGGTTCGTCGGCGCGGGAGGGACCTGGCGATGGTGAGCCGGCGCGCGGCGCTCTCGCGATCGCGCCAGGATTACCTGAAGGCGCTCTACCGGCTCGGCCGAACCGAGCCGGCGATCTCGACGTCGCGCCTCGCCGCGCAACTCGGCGTGGCGGCACCGTCGGTCACCAACATGCTGCGCCGGCTCGCCGGCGAGCGGCTGGTGCGCCACAGGGCGCGCGAAGGCGCGTGGCTCTCGGCGCGGGGAGAGCGCGAGGCGCTGCGCATCGTGCGCCGGCATCGCATCCTCGAGACGTTTCTGGTGCGGGTGCTGGGGCTCGATTGGAGCGAGGTGCACGAAGACGCCGAGATTCTCGAACACCACGTCAGCGAGCGCGTGCTGCGCGCGATCGATCGGCTGATGCGTCATCCTCGCGAAGATCCGCACGGCCACCCGATTCCCGACGCCTCGGGTCGGTTGCGCCGGCGCCGCCTGCAGCCCCTGGCGCGCCTGCCGGTCGGTCGGTCGGCGATCGTGCGCGAGATCCAGGACGACGACCGCCGCCGCATGGCGCGCTGGCGGGCAGCCGGGCTGGTGCCCGGCGCCCGGGTGCGCATGCGCTCGGCGCGGCTCGACGACGACGTGTTCGAGATCGAAGTCGGCCGCCGCCGTCTGTCGGTCGGCAGCGAAGGCCTGGCCGGCATCCTGATCCAGCCGGCGAGGAGAGCGTCGTGAACAGCGCTCACGAATCTCGTTCCCTCGCGGAGGTGCATCGCTCCGTCCCGCTTCCCGACGGCGCCAACTGGGTGCGTCGAATGTTCGCGTTCGCGGGACCGGCTTATCTGGTGAGCGTCGGCTACATGGATCCCGGCAACTGGGCCACCGATCTCGCCGGCGGCGCGCGCTTCGGCTACCAGCTGATCTGGGTGCTGCTGATGAGCAACGGTCTCGCCGTGCTGCTGCAGACTCTTTCCGCGCGGCTCGGCGTGGTGACCGGCAAGGATCTGGCGCAGGCCTGCCGCGATTTCTATCCGTCGTTCCTGACGATGCCCTTGTGGCTGCTGTGCGAGATCGCGATCGTGGCCTGTGATCTCGCCGAAGTGCTGGGCGCTGCGATCGGGCTCCACCTGCTGTTCCGCGTTCCGCTGTTCTGGGGCGTGATGATCACCGCGCTGGACGTGCTGCTGTTGCTGGCGCTCTCGCGGCTCGGCATGCGGCGCCTCGAGGCGCTGATCATCGTCCTGGTGGCGACGATCGGCGGATGCTTCGCGATCGAAATGCTGCTGTCGCGGCCCGATGTCAGCGCGATCCTCGCCGGCTTCATCCCCCGCGATGCTTCCGGCGCGCCCAGCCTGTTCGGGCACGACGCCACGGGCCGGCCCAGCATGCTCGGGTTGTCGGGCGATTCGCTCTACATCGCGATGGGAATCCTCGGCGCCACCGTGATGCCTCACAACCTCTACCTCCACAGCGCGCTGGTGCAGAGCCGCGCGGTCGAAGAGTCGGTCGCGGGAAAGCGCGAAGCCTGCCGGCTCAATCTCGTCGATTCGGTGGTGGCGTTGAACGCCGCGTTCTTCGTCAACGCCGCGATCCTGATCCTGGCGGGCGCGGCCTTCCACCGCACCGGGCATCAGGGTGTCTCGAGCCTGGAAGAGGCCCATCGGCTGCTGGCGCCGTTGCTCGGCACTTCGCTGGCCTCGGTCGTGTTTGCGATCGCGCTGCTGTGCTCGGGCCAGTCGAGCACCATCACCGGAACTCTCGCGGGTCAAATCGTGATGGAGGGCTTCCTGCGCATTCGCATCCGGCCGTGGTTGCGCCGTCTGATCAGCCGCGGGCTCGCGATCATTCCGGCGGCGATCGTGATCCTGTGGCGTGGCGGACGGGGAGTGGACGAATTGCTGGTGCTTTCGCAGGTGGTGCTGAGCCTCCAGCTCTCCTTCGCGGTCGTGCCGCTCATCACCTTCACCAGCGACCGGCGCAAGATGGGCGAGTTCGTGAATCCGAGCTGGGTGTCTGCGCTCGCGGTGCTGAGCGCGGTGGGAATCCTGCTGCTCAACGCCAAGCTGGTGGTGGACGAGATCTCGGGATGGCTCGCGGCCGGAGTCCCGCCCTGGGCGGGCGCGCTCATCGCCGGCTCGGCAGTCGCGGTTGCCGCTCTGCTCGCGATGGTGGTGCTGACGCCGTGGCTCGCGCGTTGGATGCCGGCGTTCGGTCGCAGCGCGCTGGCCGGAGTCCCGTCGGTGGCCGGGGCGGTGCCAGGTGCGCCGGTCGGCGCCGGTGCGACCGCGGCGGGGACACTCGCGGTCACCGCCGGCCCGGATGCGCGCTGGCGGCGCATCGCGGTCGCGCTCGAGCTGGGCCCGACTGACGAGACCGTGCTCGACTACGTTCGCCACTTGCCGCTGCCGGCGAGCGGTGAAATCGTGCTGCTCCACGTTGCCGAGAGCGCCGCGAGCCGCTACCTCGGCGAGCAGGCGTCGGACCTCGAGAGCCGCGAGGACCAGGCGGCGCTCGAGGCGCATGCCGATTCCCTGCGCGCGCGCGGCGTGACGGTGAGCGTGCTGCTCGGCTTTGGCGACGCCAAGACCGAGCTGGCGCGCATGACCAACGCGCTCGGAGTGGATCTGCTGCTCACCGGCTCGCACGGCCACGGGCCGATCGGCGATTTGTTCTACGGCTCGACGGTCTCGGCGCTGCGCCATCGCGTGAGCTGTCCGGTGCTGACGGTGCGGCCGAGCGGGCGGCGATAGTCCGGCACCGGGGCTGAGCGCCCGCGATTTTGCCGCCCGAGCGCCCGCGCCCTATCAT
>DATKAB010000071.1 GCA_035498555.1 Candidatus Sulfotelmatobacter sp. | reverse complement strand
GCGCCGGGGCAGAACGCTGCCGGCGCCATGGCCGAAGCCGAGCTCGGGCTGTTCGCACCGCTCTATCCACTGCCGCGACTCGAAGTGGTGGAAGGCCGCGGCGCGCGCGTGCGCGATCGCGAAGGCCGCGAGTATCTGGATTTCGTGAGCGGCATCGCTGTCAACGCCTTCGGCCACGCGCCGCGTGGTCTGCAGCGCGTAGTGTCGAAGCAGATGAAGTCGCTGGTCCACGCCTCGAACCTGTTCGCCAACCCGCCGGCGATCGCGCTGGCGAAGGCGCTCACCCAAGCCACCGGCTTCGATCAGGTGTTCTTCTGCAACAGCGGCACCGAAGGCGTCGAGACCGCGCTCAAGTTCGCGCGCGCGCATGCGCACGTTCGCGGCCGCGCCGGCCGCAACCTGCTCGCGTTTCGTGGCGGCTTCCATGGCCGCACCGGATTCGCGCTCAGCGTCACCTGGAATCCGCCCTACCGCGAGCCCTTCGAGCCGCTGATCCCCGGGGTGCGCTTCGCCGACTTCAACGACATCGGTGGACTGGCCGCGGTGATGGACGATTCGCTGGCGGCGGTGATCGTCGAGCCGATACAGGGCGAATCGGGCGCGGTGCCGGCCACTCGCGAATTCCTGCAGGCGCTGCGCGCGCGCTGCTCGGCGTTGGGCGTGCCGCTGATCCTCGACGAGATCCAGTGCGGCATGGGCCGCAGCGGCCGGCTGCTCGCCGCCGAGCACTACGGCGTGCGCGCCGATCTCACCGTGCTCAGCAAGGCGATCGGCGGCGGCCTGCCGCTCGGCGCGGTGCTGATGACCAACGAGATCGCCGCCTCGCTCAAGCCCGGCATGCACGGCTGCACCTTCGGCGGTGGTCCGGTCGTGACCAGCGCCGGCCTGTGGGTGCTCGAGCAGGCGAAGAAGCCTTCATTCCTGGCGCGCGTGCGCAAGCGGGCGCGGCAGCTCGAAGCGGCGCTCGCCACGCTCACCGCGAAGCACGCGACGCTCGCCGAGGCGCGCGGGCTCGGCCTGCTGCGCGCGGTCGAAGTGCGCGCCGACGCCCCCTATGACGCGCCGGCTCTGATCGCCGCCGCCCGCAACGAAGGGCTGCTCCTGGTTCGCGGCGGCGAGCGGGCGGCGCGTCTGCTTCCGCCACTCAACGTCACCGAGGACGAGATCGCCGAGGCGGTCGAGAAGCTCGACCGCGCGCTCGCCGCCCTCGAGGCCCGCAAGGAGAACGCATGAAGAAGTCGGTGAAGCGCGCGGTGCTCGCCTATTCCGGCGGTCTCGACACCAGCATCATCGTGCCCTGGCTCAAGGAGAACTATGGCTGCGAGGTGATCTGCTACTGCTCCGACGTCGGTCAGGGAGCGGAACTCGATGGCCTCGAAGCGCGCGCCAGGAAGAGCGGCGCCGACGGCGTGGTGGTGGAAGACTTGCGGGTGCCGTTCGTGCGCGACTTCTGCTTCCCGGCGCTGCGCGCCGGAGCGATCTACGAGGACAAGTACCTGCTCGGCACCTCGCTCGCGCGCCCGCTGATCGCGGCGCGCCAGGTGGCGTGCGCCGAAGCCCAGGGCGCCGACGCGCTCGCCCACGGCTGCACCGGCAAGGGCAACGACCAGGTGCGCTTCGAGCTGACCTATCTGGCGCTGGCGCCCCAGCTCGCCGTGATCGCGCCGTGGCGCGAGTGGGACATCGTCTCGCGTGAGGACGCGCTCGACTACGCCGAGAAACACGGCGTGACGGTGCTGGCGAAAAAAGACGATCTGTTCTCGCGCGACGGCAATCTCTGGCACCTGAGCCACGAGGGCGGCCCGCTCGAGGATCCGGCGCAGGCGCCACCCGAGAGCATGTATCGGCTCACCGCCTCGGCCGACCGCCAGCCGGCCTCGCCCGAGAAACTCACCATCGGCTTCGAGAGCGGGCGGCCCACGCGCGTGAACGGACGCCCCCTCGGCCCGGTCGAGCTGCTCGAGACACTCAATGCCGCGGCGGCGCGCCACGGCGTCGGGCGCGTGGATCTGGTCGAGAGCCGGCTGATCGGCATGAAGTCGCGCGGGGTCTACGAGACGCCGGGCGGCACGGTGCTGTACGCGGCGCTCGAGGATCTGTGCCGCCTGGTGCTGCCGCACGATCTCTACCGCACGCGCCAGGAGCTCAGCACCCGCATGGCGGACCTGATCTACAACGGCCTGTGGTTCTCGCCGCTCCGTCGCGCGCTCCAGGCATTCGTCGATACCGCGCTGCAGGTGGCCTCCGGCGAGGTTACGATCGAGCTCTTCCATGGCCAGGCGCGCGCCATTGGGCGCAGCAGCGCCCAGTCGCTCTACCGCCCGGATCTCGCGTCGTTCGACATGACCGGCTACGACGCCCACGACTCGCGCGGCTTCATCAAGCTGTTCGGCCTGCCGCTCGCGACCGCGGCGCGGCGGGGCCAGGAAGCTCCGGAGCCGGCCGAGGCGACCACGAATGGCTAACCCCGTCTGGGGCGGACGGATCGCCGAAGGCCTCGATCCGCGGGCGAAGCAGCTCAACGACTCGCTGCCGTTCGACTCGCGGCTGTGGACCGAGGAGCTCCAGCTCTCGCGCGCCTACGCGCACGCGCTGCGCGAGAGCGGGGTGTTGAGCGCCGAGGAGCTGCAGTCGCTGCTCACCGCCTGCGACGCGCTCGAGCACGAGCTCTCGAGCGGCGCGATCCGGCTCGAGGGCGAAGACGTGCACTCGGCGGTCGAAGCCCAGCTCGTCGCGCGCTGCGGTGATCCGGCGCGCCGGCTCCATACCGGGCGCAGCCGCAACGATCAGGTGGCGACGCTGCTTCGCATGCGGGTGATGGCGCTGTGCGCTCAGGCGATCGAGCACGTGAGGGAGCTCGAGCGCGCGATCGTGCGTCAGGCGAAGGCCGCCGGAGATCAGGCGGTCGCGGCCTACACGCATCTGCAGCCGGCGCAGCCGGTGTTGATGGCGCACTGGTGGATGGCGCACGTCGAGGCCCTGGCGCGCGACGAAGAGCGCTTCATGTCGGCGGCCGAGGCGGCCGATCGCATGCCGCTCGGCGCCTCGGCGATCGCGGGGACGCCGCTCGAATACGACCGCGCGGGGCTGGCGACGCGCCTCGGCTTCAGCCGCGTCGCCGCCAACAGCCTGGACGCGGTGGGCGATCGCGACTTCGCGCTCGAATACCTGCAGGCCGCCGCCCAGCTCGGCATCCATCTCTCACGGCTCGCCGAGGATCTGGTGCTGTGGTGCTCGCCGGGCTTCGGCTGGTTCACGGCGCCGCCGGGATTCTCGACCGGCTCGAGCCTGATGCCGCAGAAGCGCAATCCCGATCTGTTCGAGCTGATGCGCGCCAAGTGCGGCCGCCTGATCGGCAACGCCGAGCGCCTGGCGGTGATCCTCAAGGGCCTGCCCTCCGGCTATCAGAAGGATCTGCAGGAGGACAAGGAAGCGGTGTTCGACACCGGCGACACACTGACCGCGCTTCTCGACGCGCTGCCCGGCGCGATCACGGCGCTGCGCGCGCGCCCCGAGCGCATGAGCGCGACGCTCACGCCCGATCTGCTCGCGGTCGAGCTGGCCGACGCGCTGGTCGAGCAGGGCGTTCCGTTCCGCGACGCGCACGCGGCGGTCAGCAAACTGTGGGCCGCGGCCGAGCAGGCCAACGCCACGCCGAGCGCGCTGCCGCTCCCGGATCGCCTCGCGCTCTCGCCGCACTTCACCGACGCGCAGCTCGCGGCGCTGTCGGTCGAGACCGCGCTCGCGCGCCGCAATCGCGAGCCCGGCACGGGCCCGCTCGCGGTGGCGAAGCAGATCGCGCGCGCGGAGGGCCGGCTGGGCATCGGTCCGGGAGTCGATGAGGAGGACGGCGGGGACAGTAGGCTGCGCCCCGGCGTCGCCGGCTCTGGGGAGGCTCCTTCACCGGGCACGCGCGGCTCCGGCTTCCAGCCTCCGCCGAGCTCTTCCTCGGCGGGCTCCGCCATCCTGGCTACGCCCGCCTCCGGGCGGCCCGGAGAAGGACCTCCCCTGCCGCCGGCTCCGGCGAACGCAACTCACGCCGAGTCCGAATCCCTCGCTCCCGGCCTGCTCATGCGCCGCGCGCGGCCCGACGACGTGCCCGGCATCGCCGGCGTGATGGCCGATTACGTCATGCAGGGCGTGCTCCTGCCGCGCCCAGTCAGCGAGCTGTACCAGTGCGTGCGCGAATTCCACGTCGTCATGCGCGAGCCCTCGAACGGCGGCGCGCCCGAGGTCGTGGCCTGCGCCGCGCTACGCCTGTTGTGGGGCGACCTCGGCGAGGTGCGCTCGCTGGCGGTGCGCCCCGATCATCACGGCGCCGGGCTCGGCGCGGCGCTGGTGCGCCGCGTGCTGAACGACGCGCGCGAGCTGAACCTGCCGCGCGTCATCGCGCTCACGCGCGAGGTCGAGTTCTTCGAGCGCTGCGGGTTCACCGTGCATTCGCGCGAGAACCTGCCGCGCAAGGTGTGGACCGATTGCGTGCGCTGTCCGCGGCGTCACGCGTGCGATGAAGTGGCGGTGGTCTGCGATCTGGTTCCGGGCGCGACGGAAGCTGCCGAGCGCGCGGGCCGGTCGTGGACGCTGCCGATTCCGCCGCCGGCGACGGACCCCTCGTCGCCGTCGGAGTTGCCGATCGTCTCCTGAAGGAGGACGAAGAAGAAATGAAAGACGCGCCCCTGCACCTGGTGGACCTGCTCGGACTCGAGCGGGACTGGGTCGAGCACCTGTTCGTCGAGGCCGATCGCCTGCGTGGCGTGCGTGGCAGGCGCACCGCACCGCGCCCGCTGGCCGGCAAGACCGCGGCGCTGGTCTTTCACAAGCCCTCGCTGCGCACGCGGGTGTCGTTCACGGTCGGCATGCACGAACTGGGCGGCGACGCCATCGATCTCGGCGCCGCCGAGGTCTCTGAGAATGGGCGCGAGAGCGTCGCCGACGTGTCGCGCGTGCTGTCCGGGATGTGCGATCTGATCGTGGCGCGCACCTTCGAACACCGGCTGGTACGCGGGCTCGCCGAGCACGCCTCGGTGCCGGTGATCAACGCGCTCACCGATTTTTCGCACCCCTGCCAGATCCTGGCCGACCTCTACACCCTGAAGCGCGTGGGGCGAGCGCTCGATCGTCTGACCATCGCGTGGATCGGCGACGGCAACAACGTGCTGCATTCGTGGCTCGAGGCCGCAACCATCTTCGACTTCACGCTCCACATCGCGGTGCCGGATGGATTCGAGCCCGACGCCGGCCTGTTCCTCGCGGCCGAGCGGCGCGGCCGCGTCCGGCGGTTCCGCGAGCCGCGCGAGGCCGCAATCGGCGCCGACGTCATCTACACCGACACCTGGACCAGCATGGGCCAGGAAGCCGAGAGCGAGTGGCGGCGCGTGGCGTTCGCCGGCTATCAGGTGAACGAGGGGCTGATGCGCCAGGCCAGGCCCGACGCGCTGTTCATGCACTGCCTGCCCGCGCATCGCGGTGAGGAAGTGACGCCCGACGTGATCGACGGCCCGCAGTCCATCGTGATCGAGCAGGCCGAGAATCGCCTGCACCTCCAGAAGGCGCTGATGGCCGAGCTGGTGACGCGCAACGCGGCACTCCATCCGCGCAGCGAGCCGGCGCAGGCGAACGGCGCGGCCGCGCGGAATGGCGTGGCGCGGCGGGTGGAGGGCATTCTGCTGGAGCACTAGAATCGGTGCTCCCATGACGCCGCCCATCACCATCAATCGAGCGCCGGTGCTCACGCTGTGGGCGGCCGTGGTCGCCGAGCGGCTCGGCTTCGACCGGGACGAGGCCCTGACGCTCGGGCGCGCGGTGGCGGGACTGAACGCGCAATCGAAGGGCCGGCGCCTGGGCATCTACGAGGCGCCGAAGCCCGGCGAAGCCGCGCAACGGAAGAAAGCCGCCAGCCGGATGGAGCAGGTCGAGCTGCTGGGCCGCGCGGTACCGGTGGTGCACACGACGCAGGGGTTGCGCGCCGCCAGGGATGGCGAAGCCGACTCGCCGGCAGCGGTGCAGCGCTATCTCGCTTCCAAATTCGGCGACTCGCTGGATGCCGCCGAGCACGCGATGAAGAAACTGGCGGGCTCGTTCACGCCCAGGGAATTGGCCGCGCGTGCCTACGACCTCTACGAGGCGTTCCGCCCCGCGATTCCCGC
>DATKAB010000070.1 GCA_035498555.1 Candidatus Sulfotelmatobacter sp. | reverse complement strand
TGAACGAGCGGCGGATGGAAATGGAACCAGCGCGAGAGCGGGTTGGGGATCGGCTGCGTGAGGTAGTGGTAGTCGAGGCAGGTGAGATCGCGCCAGCACGGATCGCCACGCAACTTGATCAGCCCGGCGCCGAGCATGATGCGGAAGATGAGCCAGCGGTTGAGCCAGATCACGACCCGCGGCGGCGGGCGCTTCGGGAACGGGCGTGGATCGAGCAGCGGGCAC
Organism: Candidatus Sulfotelmatobacter sp.; assembly: GCA_035498555.1. Lineage (NCBI taxonomy): Bacteria > Pseudomonadati > Acidobacteriota > Terriglobia > Terriglobales > Candidatus Korobacteraceae > Candidatus Sulfotelmatobacter > Candidatus Sulfotelmatobacter sp. The sequence goes on along the minus strand of DATKAB010000070.1, from coordinate 2,399 downwards.
AGGAAGATCGCGAGGAAGCCGGTCTCGAGGAGCTGGATCTCCCACCCGTAGCCGTACCACTCCTGCCCGACGTGAACGAACGACATGTAGAGCGCCCACAGCACCGCCATCAGCACTGCATTCGCGAAACCCGCGACCACCAGCAGTGAGAGTCCGACACCCAGCCACGCGGCCCCGACCAGCGCGGCGTTCGACGAGTCCCACCAGAACAGGCCGGGGAACGCGAGGAACGCCGCGCCGCGCGATCCGAGCCCGGCGGCCACGTCGCCCATCCACACCGAAGCGGGGGTCAGCCCGTCGCTGCCGATCAGCGGCACGACCTGCCGGGCGGCGGAGAGAAACGCGAAGAAGTAGACGAGCCCCAGCAGTCGAAGCATCAGGAAACGCGTCAGCCAGTAGCTCGATGCGACCGACGGCGGGCGCCTCGAACCAGACGTCGGCAGGTTCATTCGAGCAATCTCGGAAATTCCTCGCGAATCGGTTAGTCTGGGGTACGGGTCGGCAGTTCACCCAGGCATCGCCGCGCGGTCCCTCGAGGCCGCGAGCTAGACCTGCCACGCATTCTCGGCTCTGGAACGCTTCCGCGAAAGCGGCGCGCGCCCGGCTGGCAAGACGGCGATCCCCGGCACCCTGCTCTCGCGGGGCCGCGAGCGCGCGTACCGTATGCGAGGAAGCGCCATGCCTCGAGAACTCGTCCCGTTCGCCACGTCCGATCTCTCCGCGTTTGCACGATCACTCGTGCGCTCGCTCGCCGAGCGCGGGGAACCGAGTCCGCCCGGCCACGTCGAGATGCTGAACCTGATCGCGCGCGCCGCGGGTCACCGCAACTATCAGGCACTGCGCGCGGCGCTCGAGGCGCCGGCCGCGCCACTGGCGGCCGAGGATCGCGCGCCGCTGCCGCCGCTCAGCGAGAATGCGCGTAAGACCCTCAAGCAGTTCGACACGCGCGGCCGGCTGGTGCGCTGGCCCACCAAGTTCAGCGTCCAGAAGCTCGCGATGTGGGTGTTGTGGACGCGCTTCGATTCGCGCCGCGTTTACACCGAGAAGGAAGTGAACGCGGTGCTGAAGAGCGCGAACGCATTCGGCGACCACGTCACTCTGCGCCGCGAGCTGGTGGATCACCGATTGCTGGCGCGCAAGAGCGACTGCTCGGAATACTGGAAGCTGCCGGCGCGGCCCGATGCCGAGACGCGGGCGCTGCTGGCCGCGTGGCGAGATCGTCAGCGCACCAGCGCGACGCGCGTGGTGACCTTTCGACCGCCGGCAATCACTCGCACGAAGTAGATACCCGGGCTCACGCCGCCGGTACGCCAGGGAACGTTCTGCTCGCGGCCGCTCGCTGCGCCGTCGAAAACACGGCGCACGAGTGCCCCGCGCAGGTCGAGCACATCGACGGTCGCAAGCGCTCCCGTCGGAGCGCGGAACGCGATCGTGCCGAGCGACCGCAGCGGATCGGGCCAGACATGGACGGCGAGTTGGGCGTCGCCGGCTTCGAGCGGCGGAACCGACAGCGGCGACACGTATGGATAGACGGCGATCTCGCCGTGACCGCCGGCATGGGCGGTCATGGTGTCGGCGGCGGCCATGCAGCCCAGCGCGCAGAAGGTCTGCGTCGCCTGAGCGAGCGTGGTCAGTTTGAGCGTTCGAGCGTGAGAGTAGGTATCTCCGTTCCACATGATCGTGGCGCCGGTGACGCCCGAGAAGACGTTCAGTTCGTTCACCGATTTCGCCAGCTCGCCGGTGTAGTCGACCACGTCGGACGTGTCGGCAAACGAGGCGGTGGCGGTGCCGTTCACGGGCTGCAATGAACCCGCGACGCCGCCGAAGCGCGACGCGTCGAGATCACCCACCTCCTTCTCGATGATCCAGTACGGCGTACTGGCCGCGCCGCGCACGTACACATCGATAGTCCACGACGTCACTATCGTGTGGGAGATGCCCGCGCGTACCTCGATCTGGGCGTAGGAATCGAGATCGGCGATCAGAAGTCCGGTGTCGGCGGAGACTGCAGCGAACACACTGACCGATCCGTAGGTCAGGGTCGAATCGTGGGTGAACTCCTGATGCCCGATGAACGCGCCTTGCTGCCCGAAGTTGTCCCACGGACGCACGTTGCCGGTGAAGGGGCCGTACTGAAAGTGCTGGTCGAGCTGCGCGATGAACAACACGTCGTTGATCGCTGCGCAGTGTGCGGACACTGGTGCGAGGAGTAAGCATGCGGCGAGCGGCAGCAGCGCGCGGAGGCGGAATACATGCGACGACCTGGGGCGCATGGGATCCTCACGAATCGAGGGGACGGAGGGAACCATGGGGGTAGCGCCAACTTCGAGCCGAACGCTAGTCCGGCCTCCTCAGTGATTCAAGCAGGGAATTCTCGCGACGATCACAGCCGCCTCACC
>DATKAB010000069.1 GCA_035498555.1 Candidatus Sulfotelmatobacter sp. | reverse complement strand
TGAATGAATAGTCGGGTGTTGACGAGGGTGGGGAACTGTTGCGTGACGATGCCGCGGACCGTCACGGTCTGCCCCATGGTCAGGGGGACGCCGTCGCCGTCGTTGCAGTGCAGCGTACCGATCGGCTGCTGGGCCATGGCGACGATCGGTGTGGCCGCGACCGCGAGAATGGTGAGCAACGCGCGGCGGGTGATCTGCATGGAGAGCCTCCTGACCGAACCGCAACGTTGGCGACGCCTGCACAACGATCGCGCTTCTCAACGGCGCTGTCGAGCGGGATCCGCATCGCGACGCCTTGATGGACCGGCTGGCCCCGAAGCGAGTGCCCGAGGCCGCTGGTGCGTACTTTGGTACCATGCTACCGTACGGACCTGAAAGGAGTTCGCATGCCTCGACCCCAGCGTCGCACCGCCAGGCTCCGGCCCCGCGGGACACCGCGCCTCGTCACCCGCGTCCAGACCGGCGTCCGCATCGAGAAGCACATCGTGAAGGTGCTGAAAGCGATCGCCGAGTACCACGAGATCACGCTCGGCGACGTTATCGAAGGGATCGTGCTGCACGCGTTCGAGGGCAAACCCGCATTCGGGCCAGAAGGCCTTGCGCGAATCCGTGAATTCGGCCGGCTCTATGGACTCGACCTGAATGCCACGCATGCCCACCACATGGCCGAGGCGACGCGGCGACCCGCTGCCGGGCGAACGACGTTGAGGAGGCGCACATGACCGGCCCGGTGGAGGATCGTGCGCCGCGGAGCCTTGGCAGCCGCTAGGAGGTCGCGATGGAGGAGCAGGCGCGGCAGGCGTTCAACCCCGATTGGGAGCGCGAGGCGCAGAACTGGATTGCCTGGGCCCGCACACCCGGGCACGATTCCTACTGGAAGTATTCGCCGGCGTTCTTCGAGATCGTGCCGGCACCGTGGCGGGCCACGCTCGAGATCGGATGCGGCGAAGGACGCGTGGCCCGCGATCTGGCGAAGCGCGGGCACCGCGTCGCGGGAATCGACGCCTCGCCAACGCTGATCGACGCGGCGCGCGAGGCGGATCCGGACGGCGACTACCGGGTCGCGGATGCCGCGCGGCTCCCCTTCGAATCGGGCAGCTTCGATCTGGTGGTCGCCTACAATTCGCTCATGGACGTGGAGGACTTCCGCGGCGCGGTTCGCGAAGCGGCCCGCGTGCTGACCGACGGCGGACGATTCTGCATCTGCATCCTCCATCCCATGGCGGATGCGGGCCGATTCGTGAGCCGCGCGCCGGATGCGCCGTTCGTCATCGCCGGCTCGTATCTCGAGAGCCGGCGGATCGCGGAGTCGTTCGAGCGCGACGGGCTGCGGATCACTTTCCATGGCTGGCGCCATCCACTCGAAGCCTACGCTCGCGCCCTCGAGAAAGCGGGACTGTTGATCGAATGCCTGCGCGAACCGGCGCAAGGCCAGACGGCCGCAGCCGGGGAAACCCCCGAGGGACGCTGGTGTCGACTGCCGCTGTTCATGTTCCTGCGGGCCGTGAAGACACGATCGAGGCGGCTCGACTAGACTCCGCGCGCCAAGCTCAGCTGAGCCCACCATGACCGACTTCCTGAACCGCCGCGCATTCATGAGGAGAGCGTCCCTTCTCGGCGCTTCGCTCCTCGTTCCGGCCCCCCTGGTTGCGGACGCGCTCGCATCGCGGGGCGGGAATGGCGAGCTGGCGAATCGCTACTTCACCGTCTGGTTCGATTCGAAACGAGGAACGCTCCGCATCGTCCGGCGGGATGGGACTCCCCTGCTGAACGGGCATCCGGCCTGGGCCCACTCCAGCATCGGCACGCGATCGATCTCGTCCGCTCGCTACCACACCTCGGCAGACGTCATGGACTTCAGTGACCGGCTGGGCGCCGGAAAGCGACTGCGGATCAGCTCCAGAGATCTCGAGCGCAGGCTCGACCTCGAGACCGACGTCTCTCTCTACGATCTCCTCGAGGCGGTCACGATCGAAACGCGCTGCACCAATGTTTCCGATCAAGACATCGCCCTCGCCAGCCTCGAGCCCATCCGCGCCGTCGGTGCCGAAGGCGGCGCATTGAGAGCGCCCGGAGTCAGCCAGTGCCTGACCAACGGCGTGATGTACTACAACGCCGGCACGGTCCATCGGTTCGGCACTCCGTACGAGGCACGCCCTGACCTCGCAAACGTCAAGCTTTCCGAGCGCTCGATCTCCGCGGCGAGCGAGACCGTGAACAGCTGGTGGAACGTCGGCCTGTTCAGCGGCTATGAAAGAGAGGGCATCGCGCTGGGCTACCTGGGAAACCCTTCGAGCCTCGGCCAGCTGCAGGTTTCGAGAACCGGCCCCGACCAGATCTCCTTCCTGGCGGAGTCGGTCTACTCGCCCGCGGCGATCCTGAAACCCGGCGCCGGCATCGGCTCCGACCGGTTCATGCTGAACATCGCCGCCGATCCCTACGCCGCACTCGCCGACTACGCGGCGGCGGTCGGCGCCATTCAGAACGCGCGCACCACCTCCATCGTCAACGGCTGGTGCAGCTGGTTCTACACCTTGCAGCAAGTGAGCGAGGACGAAGTCCTGTCCAATGCGGCGTTCGCGGCTCGGCAACTCAGGCCGCTCGGGCTGGAGTACATCCAGATCGATGAGGGCTATCAGCGATGGCACGGCGACTGGGAAGGCAACGAGCGCTTCCCTCACGGAATGAAATGGCTGGCCCGGCAGATCAGGGGTTACGGATTCAAGCCGGGTCTCTGGATCTCCCCGTATGTGATCGCCGAACCGAGTGAGGTGTTCAAGCAGCATCCGGAATGGCTGGTCCACAAGCCGGACGGCAGCTTGCAGCGCATCGGCAACTGGCCCGATGAGAATTCCGATCTGGCCCGCAACGAGAGCCCGAGGCAGTACTGCCTTGACATCACTCACCCGGGCGCCGCCGGCTGGCTCTCTTCCCTGTTCAAGACGATCGCGGTCGATTGGGGATACGAGATGATCAAGATCGACTTCATGGCATGGTCGGTCTTCGCCGCACGCCAGTTCCACGATCCCACGCTTTCCTCGGCGCAGGTATACCGCCGCGGGCTCGAGATCATGCGAGACGCGGTCGGCGATCACTGCCATCTGCTCGAGTGCGGACCCGGCGCGATCACCGTGGGCCTCATCGACAGCATGCGAATCGAGGCCGACATCAACTACGGTTTCTCGGAAGCGGCGTGGAAGACCTACTTCCAGGACCCCGCCTGCAGCGCGGCTGCCGCGGCCAAGCGCTTCTACCATCACCGGCGCACCTGGGTGAACGACGTCGACCACATTTGCATGAATCTCCTGACGAACCAGGAATCGGAGGCGGCCGCGACCATCATCGCGCTGAGCGGCGGCAACATGATCTCGGGCGATCGGCTCACGCAGCTCGACGAGTACAAGCTGGAGATCCTCCGGAGGATCACGCCTTCGTCCGGCGAGGCCGCAGTCCCGGTCGATCTGTTCGACGGCGAGATGCCCTCCACCTATGCGCTGAAAGTGAAGCGGCCGTTCGGAGAATGGAGCGTCGTCGGCTTCTTCAATCCCGATCGGACGAGGGGCTCGGAGAAGGCGTTCCCGCTCGAACGGCTATGGCTCGATCCGACCAGGACCTACCTGGCGTTCGACTTCTGGAGGCAGAAGTTCCTGGGCGAAGTGAATCGTGAAATGAAAGTATGGGTGGCGCCGGGAAGCGTGACTCTGCTGGCGCTCCACGAGAAAGCGGGCAGGCCCCAGTGGCTCTCGACCGATCGCCACGTGCTGCAGGGCGCACTGGAGATCGAGAACATCGGCTGGGACGAGGGCAGCAGGACACTCACGGGCGTGTCGACCGGACCGCCGGGCACGGCCCACAACGTTTCAGTGTACGTGCCGGGCGAGCATCCGTGGACGTGGGGCGGCTACGTGCTGTTTCGCGATCATGGACCGTTCACGCTGAAGCTGGTGGAGGACAACATCGTTCAGGTGCACGTGCGGTTCGACCCGAGCACCCGGGTCGAGTGGAAGCTCCGCCCCGACGAGTTCTTCAAATGAGCGGAAGATGAAGCGGGTTGGAGATCTCGGGACTGGCGGGGCCGAGCCCGCCTCTACTTCTTCCGCACGTACTCCTTCGTCATCATCTTCATTTCCTTCTTTCCACCGGGCGGGGTGTTGTACAGCTCCACCGTGTGATGGTCGTCGTCGACCACGGTCTCCACCATGCGGATCGTCGCGACCTTGCCGGTCGACGGATCGTTGAACGTCCCGATCCAGTCGATCACCTTGCCGCTCGCGTCGGCCGTACCCACGCACGTCATCATTCCGGTGCCCAGATTGTCGATCAAACTCGAGACGTACTTGCCGCTCACGTTGTCGTAACCAAACAGGCCCATCCCGTTGTAGGGCATCCCGCTCCAGTTCCCCGAGTCCACCTCCTGGATGTAGCGACCTTCCATCAGGCTGGTGATCGTCGCGGTGCTCTGCGACTCCTGCGCGGGCTTCGACGGGTCCATCTGGAGCTTGAGCGTGCAATTCCACTCTCCCGCCATCTTGGTGAGCATCGCGTGCGGTGCACCCGGGGTTGCTGCCTGCGTCATCTTGTCCAGTGTCGCCTTCTGATCAGCCGATAACTGTTTCGGAGCGTCGGCGGCGAGCGCGGCGGCGGAAACCAACAGCGCAACGAGAACCAGAGTGAGCCGGATGTGCATAGCGACCTCCCATGGACCTGGTGAGCACGACCTCAACCACGCTACTTGGGCTCCGTCGAATGGACAACGGCTTCGTCCCGGGCGGGAGTTCAAGGTCGCTCGGCGTAAACTCCCGGCGACGGCACGACCAGCCGCGTCGAGGGTCGTCGGAATGGGTCTTACAGGTCAGCTCAAACAGCAGCATGGGCAGCAGGGGCGGCACCTGCACCGGGTAGCGCAGCCCCAGCAGAGCCAGTAGCCCGATGGTCGGGAGCAGGCTGGCATGCCCGCGTCTTGTCGTTCCCGATCGCCACTGTTAGCGTCAACATCCGAGGCGTCGCTCGTCCCGCGCGACTCGAGGATGCGGTCAACGGGCATCCCGGCCGTCCTGCTCCCGAGGAGATCTCATGAAGCGTGGGTCGCACGTCCTGGCCGTGTTCCTTGCCACCGGCGGCCTCGCGTGGCTCGGCCCCCGACCGGCGCAGGCCGCCTCCTCCTCCACCATCGACGCGTGGCTCGCTCAAGCCGACTCGATGGCGGCCCATGGTCGCTACGCCGCGATGGAGAGTCTTGCGACGGAGGCGCGCGCCGCGCTGCGAGGCGCGACTTCCATGGACACTCTCCGCTGGGTTCATGCGACCGCCAGGTACTTGGATTCGTACCAGCGACGGTTGCTGCCCCGCGACTCGCTGGCGCGCGGTGCGGGAACCGAAGCGCTCACGATGCTCGCGCGCCTCCGGGGTGAACACGACACCACCACCGTCGTGCTTCACCGAGTCGTGGCCTGGATGCTCGCGAATACCCAGCATCCCGGCGAGGCGATCGACCACCTGCGGCCCGCACTCGCGATCTCGAGCCGCCATCCCGAGTGGGGTGTGCGGCCGACCGTCGCGATCCGCTACGACCTGGCCTTTAACCAGTTCGCGCTCGGGCAACTGGACTCCGCGCTCGCGTCCACTCAGCTCGCGCTCTCGCAGCGCGCGGCGATGCCGGCGCACGATTTCGTGATCGGAGACGCGCTGGCGCTGGCGGGCGGCATCTACGATCAGCTCGGCCGGGACGACGAAGCACTGCAGAGCTTCCACGATGCGATCCACGAGTACATCGAGCAACTCGGCCCGAGCGCGCCCAAGCTGGCCTACGTGTACAGCCGGCTGGCGGCGTTCCATTTCCGGCGCGGCCGATACGCAGACGCCTACGACGCCTACGCACACGCGGCAGACGTCGTTCCTCTCGAGAGCGGAAGCCCGAATGCCCTGATCGTCCGGATCGGGATGGCGCAATCTCTCGAGCAGATGGGCGACCTCGCCCGGGCGAAGGAGCTGCTCGAGCACCTTCTCCCGAGGGTCGAGAAGCTGCTGGGGTCCACAGCCCCGACCGTGGAATCGCTGCGGCTCAGCCTCGCGAGCGCCTACGTAAAGGAGGAGCAGTACGATCGCGCGCACGAAATCTACGCCTCGATTCGCGCGCATCACGCAAGCGATCCCGAGGGCAGCGATCGTACGATCCTCATCGCAACGCTCAACAGTGATGCGGTCGTGTGGGAGACGCTGGGCAACTCCGATTCTGTCATTGCCCTGACGCGAGAATCCGTGGCGCTCGGCAGTGGAGGCCGCGTCGATCCCCAGTATCTCGTGTCCCCACTCTCGCACCAGATGCGCGCCCACGCGATGAAGCGCGAATGGGCCTCGGTCGACAGCGCCGATGCGCGCCTCGCAGCCCTGCTCGACGGCGCCGCGGTTCCCGCGAACAACGAGGTGGATGACGCCTGGCTGGCGCGGAGCGTCGTGGCCGACTGGCGCGGCCGGCCAGCCGACGCGTTCGCCGCCGCCGCGACCGGCGCACGGCTGGTGCGCGAACGACTGGCACTCAACGCGCGCGCGCTTTCGGACCGGCAGGCACTGGGGCTCGCGCGCGCGCTGTCGGCGCCGCTCGACCAGATGCTGCTGCTGGGAGCCGGCACCGGAGCGAGCTTCAACCGGGAGTGCTGGAACGAAGTGGTGGGCCTGCGCGGGCTGGTGCGAGCGATCGTTTCGCGCCGCCGCCTCCCCGAGGGAGCGAGCGAAGACTCCGCATTTGCCCGGTTGCATCGGAGCTGGAGCGACGCGGAGCAGGCGCTCGCGAGCTATGAAGTCTCGCTCGCCGGCTCGCCGCGGGACGCGACCAGCGACTCGGCTCGTGCCGCGCTGCGGACGGCGGTCGACGACGCGGAGCGTCGACTGATTCGCGCCGCGCCCGGACGCGCACCGGGCGCCGATCCCGCCGGTGTGACCCTGGATTCGATCCTCGCTCGCCTGGCCCCCCGCGAGGCACTCGTGGGGTTCCTGCAGGCGCCGCGCCGAGACAGCACCCGGCATCTGATCTGCTTCGTGGCGCGCGGCGGTTCACGCGAAGTGAAATCGGCCGACCTCGGCGATGTCGCGGCGCTGGGAGCGCAGGTGGCCACCTGGCAGCGAGAACTCGCGGCCACCGATCCCGCGTCGCGATCGGAGGGCGCTTGCCGGCAGGCCGGCGTGCAGGTGCGCCTCGCGGTCTGGGACCGAATCGCGGCGCTCGCCGGGGACGCGCGCGAAGTGGACGTCGTGCCCGACGCGCCGGTCGAAGGGTTGCCCTGGGGCGCGCTGCCGATCGCAGGCGGCTACCTCGTCCAGAAGGGTCCGCTGGTGCGCGTGCTCGGCGCCGAGCGCGAGCTGCTGCGCGGATCGCCCGAGCCGGCCGGACGCGGACTTCTGGCGGTCGGCGGCGTGGACTACGACCGTGGCGCCGGCGCCCCGCTTACGCCGGTGGCCAACGCCGCGCTTGCGCCGATGTCGGCCTGCGATCGTGAAGCGCTCACGCACTTGCCGCCGCTTCCCGGCGCCGCCGCCGAAGCGCGTGACATCGAGTCGACGTGGCGCCGCGCGTGCTCGACCTCCGGCGACGTGACTCGCCTCGAGGGCTCGGCCGCGACCGAGGACGCGCTCGAGCGCCTGGCGGGACACCAGCTCGTGCTGCATCTCGCCACCCACGGCATCGTGCTGGGCAGCGAATGCGCGGGCTTGTCGGCTGCGAACGGCGCGCGCGGCGTGGGCGGGGTCGAGCCGGTCGGTGCAGCGCCAACCGCCGCAAAGCCGGCGGCCGCCGCGCGCGCTCAGCCGGCCGCCGCGCCCGAGCGGTCGCCGTGGGAGGACCGCCAGGTATTGCTCGCGCTGGCGGGCGCGAACCACGCGCTGGACCCAGGCCACAGTGGACCCGACGGCCTGCTCACCGCGGAAGAGGTGACGACGCTCGATCTGCGCGGAGTCGACTGGGTCGTGCTCTCCGCCTGTCACACCGGAGTCGGCGAGGCGTGGTCGCGCGAGGGCGTTCTTGGCATGCAGCGCGCGTTCCACCTCGCCGGAGCGCGCACCGTGATCGTGAGCCAGTGGGCGGTCGACGACGAGGCAACGCGCGAGTGGATGCGCGCGCTCTACGAGGCACGCGGGCGGGGATTGGTGCGAGCCGCCGACGCGATCGCCGCCGCGCAGCGGGAGGTGATCTCGGCTCGTGCCAGGCACGGGCGGTCGGCGCACCCGTTCTACTGGGCGGCCTTCACGGCGAGCGGCGAGTAGAGGGTGATGCTCCGAAGATTGCAGTCATCAGGCGTAAGTCACAGCCATCCAGTCGGTTGTAGCAACGCCGGCTGAGAACACGCCCAGGGCCTTGTGGCTCGAAGGGCAGCCGCCCGCCAACTGCAATCTTCAGAGCATGACCCAACTATCCCGAAAGTTGTTGATCGCCGCTTTGCGTTCTCTTAACTTCCCGCTTCGGCCCCAGCCGGCATTCCGGCTGGCCAGGGATTGGCACCTACCGGGAGGTGGCGAATGCTGAAGAAGTCGCTGCTCGGAACGTTCCTGTTGCTCGTCGTGGCGGTCGCTCTGTCGGGATGCGGAAAGCACAGCGCGTCCCAGCTCACCGGAGCACAACCGCTCGACTCCTCCACGTCCGATGGTCTGACCGGAGTCCCCTTCAACCACAACCCGAACATCCTCCAACCCGAGTCGTCGATTCCCGTCGCGGGCGAGATGCATACCGACCATCTGATCTTCGTCGGCGCCAACGCGCCGAGGGGCACGGCTGCGCTGGCCACCACGGCGAGCTACAGCCCGTCGCAGATCAAGACCGCCTACGGCGTTCCCTCGAGCGGCGGATCGGGAACGATCGTGATCGTGGATGCTTTCAACGACCAGTACGCGCTCGCCGACTTCAACGCGTTTTCTGCACAGTTTGGCCTGCCGCAGGAGACCTCGACCAACGTCACCGCCTCGACCAACCGGGTCTTTCAGATCGTCTATGCGTCCGGGAGCAAACCGCGCAACAACAGCGGCTGGAGCCAGGAAGAGGACCTCGACATCGAGTGGGCGCACGCGATGGCGCCGAATGCGAAGATCGTGCTGATCGAGGCGGCCAGCAACAGCAACGCCAACCTGTACGGCGCCGATGACCTCGCTGCGACGATCTCGGGCGCGCACCAGTGCTCCAACAGCTGGGGCGGGGGCGAGTCGTCCTCGGAGTCGGGCAGCGATTCGCACTTCAATCATTCTGGCATGACCTACCTGTTCTCGACCGGCGACACCGGCGGCGCGCGGGACTACCCGGCCGCCTCCCCCAACGTCGTGGCGGTGGGCGGCACCTCGTTGCTGCTGACCGGCAGCAACTCCCGCTCGAGCGAGACGGTGTGGAACGGCACCGGCTGTGGTCCGAGCTCTTACGAGTCGCGCCCCTCCTATCAGAGCGGCGTGGCGAGCGTGGTCGGAACGCACCGCGGCATCGGCGACGTGGCGGCGGTGGCCGATCCGAACACCGGCGTGCTGGTCTACTGGCACGGTGGCTGGTACATCTTCGGCGGCACCAGTGTCGCATGCCCGGTGATCGCGGGCATCGTCAACGTGGCGGGCGCGAATCGCGGCGGTCCGAGCGCCGAGAACACCTTCGTCTACGGCGGGCTCGGCGGCGCGAACTTCTACGACGTGACCAGCGGAACGGCGGGCTCGTATCACGCCGCGGCCGGATACGACTTCCCGACCGGCGTGGGCGCCCCGATCGGCATCGCCGGCTTCTAGTCGGGTCAGTTCAGTGTAAGAGTGAGAGCCCCCGGCCACGGCCGGGGGCTCTTGGAGTCTTGGTGCGATGCGAACACGAATGAAACGCTTCGCTCTCACGTGTGCGGTGGGCCTGTCGTATGTGGCCAGCCTCCCGACCCACCCCACCCTTGGCGTCGCCGGCACGGCCGCCTCGAAACCGACGGCGCCGTCCAGCACGCGCGCCGGTGAAGCAATCGCTCGATTCGGATTCGAGCTGTTCGCGCGAGTCGCGCCCTCGCCCGGGAACGCCTGCGTCTCACCGCTGAGCGTCGCCATGGCGCTGGCGATGGCTCGCGAGGGCGCGTCGGGAACGACCGCGCAGCAGATGAGCGCGACGCTCCATCTTGGCCCCGAGCCTTCCGCCGAATTCTCTGATCTACGCCGCCAGCTCGCTCCCCGGGACTCCGCCTACGAGCTCGACATCGCCAATGCACTGTGGGTCGGCGCCGCGACGCCACTCGAATCGGCGTACCGGAGCAAGGTCGAGAAGTCTTATGGCGCACGGCTCCAACCGCTGGATTTCTCGCAGCCCGGTGCCGCCAGCGACACGATCAACGCCTGGGTGGCGAAGGCGACGCGTGGACGCATCCCTGGCCTCGTGACTCCCGGCGCACTCTCCCCGGCGACGCGGCTGGTGATCACCAACGCGACCTACTTCGCGGGACGGTGGGAGCACGCCTTCGAGAAGGCGGCGACCCGCGACGAGGATTTCCACTCGCCGAAGGCGACGATTCAGGCGCCCTTCATGCAGGCGACGCGCTCCTACGGCTATGCCGACGACGCCCGCGTCCAGCTGCTCGAGCTTCCGTACGCCGGAGACCGGCTGCAAATGCTGCTCATCCTGCCGCGCAGCGCGGCCGACCTCGAGCCGGTTGAGCGCGATTTCACGCTTCCAAAGCTGAATCGCTGGCTCGCGGCGATGAAGGAACGCTCGGTCGAGGTGCATCTGCCGCGATTCCGGTTCGATGCCGACTGCGCGCTGGAGCGGGAGCTGCCCGCGCTGGGAATGCTCGACGCCTTCGATCCTGCGCGCGCCGACTTCTCCGGCATCGACGGCCGGCGCGATCTGTTCATTGGCGCCGTGATCCACCGGACCTTCGTGGCGGTCGACGAACAGGGCACCACTGCCGCAGCCGCGACCGGCGTCATCATGCCCACCGCGATCATTCGTCCCATGCCGGTCGTCTTTCGGGCCGACCATCCGTTTCTGTTCGTGATCCGCGACCCGCGCACCGGGGTCGTGCTCTTTCTCGGGCGGCTCGAGCAACCGGAGAGCTGACAGCAGGGCGGATATCGCGAGCCGGCGACCCCGGCCCACGGTGAGTGGTCGACTCCGGAGAGGGCCCGAATCCGGTTCGCGGCTCGCAGGACCGGTTCGCGTCATCGCGTGGCGGCGACACGCTTGATCGATAACTGGCATTGACTTCACAAGCGCCGGACGACCGCGTGCGCGTCGGAGGTATCTACTGGAGTTGGAGCCACGGGCGAACTCGCCCTGACACCTGCGCCGTCGCCGGTCGCGACCGTAGTCGGTTCGCGCGACGCTCGCCCCCGAGCCCCGATCAGGGCCGCACCGACTCGTTCCCATTCCTCGGGAGGGGCACCATGAGGGTGCGAGAAGTGATGACGGTCCCGGTCGAGACGTGCGGATCCGACTCCGAGCTGGCGGCAGCCGCGATGCTGATGTGGGACCACGATTGCGGAGCACTGCCGGTCACCGAGCCCGGCAGTTCGCGGGTGGTCGGAGTGATCACCGATCGGGACATCTGCATGGCCGTCGCCACGCGGCGGCGAGGTCCGCATGAGATTCGCGTCTGCGACGCCATGAGCCGTTCGCTTCAGTCCATCGGACCGGAAGAGGAGCTTTCGGCGGCGCTCCAACGCATGGCGGAGTCCCAGGTGCGAAGGCTTCCGGTAATCGACGCGAGCGGCGCCGCGGTCGGGATGCTCTCGCTCAACGATGTCGTCCTGCGCGTCGAGACCCCACGGCTGCGGCCGCGGCGCGCGTCCCTTTCCGACGCCGTCATGCACGCGTTCAAGGCGGTCTGCGGACATCGCCAGCGGCTCGCGGGCGCGGGGCCCTAGCGACCCGCCGGTCGAGGCGAACGACGCTCGATTCACCCGCGCGGGTCCACCGCCCGATGCGACGACGAGTCGCGGGGTGAGTGAACTGGCCGCGGCCGCGAGGGAGCGATTCGCCATGCAACCTTCGCAGGACTTCGAAACTCGACTGCTGCAGATCCGACTGGGCCGCCAACAAGCCCTGTTGGCGATGGTCGGCGTCACGATCGTGGGCGCCCTGATCTGGAACCTGGCGCTCGCTCGCACCTCCGAAAAACGGGCGGCCGAGCTCAACCAGATGGCGGCCCTGGTGGACAGCCTTTCGGACGTGGCCCGGGCGCAGCGCCAGCAGCTCCACCCGATCGAGAAAAGACTCGACTCCTTCGGCCTGACGAGCAACGAGGTGCGCGGCATCCTCGCGAACAAGGCCGATCTCGCGACGGTGCGCTCGCTGAACGACAAGCTCGACGGCATCGCGAGTGAGCTCGCGCTGAACGACAGCGCGCTCGAGCGAATGCGTGTCGATCTCCACGATCGCTTACGGCAGGCAGAGGCCGTGGAGCAGGACTCCCTGGCAACGCTGCGACGGACCTTCCAGGGGCAGCTGGCCGCGCGGAGCGAGAGGGACAGCCTGGTCCGCGATCGTGACCACGCCCTGGCCCTCGACACGCGCCGCACCGCACTGGAGCACCGAATGGATGGGCAGAAGAAATGGATGGCGGTGCGCGACGTCGCGACCTTCACGAGCCTCGCCATGATCACCGCTCACGTGCTCGCGGAACCTTGAGAGTTGCTGGCCCCCCGAATGCGCTGAGGGACCCGACGGCCGCGGCTTCACCGGCCGAAGAAAGGAGTGCTGCCATGAAACGTTCTTCGCGCGTCCGCACGACGGCGATGGTGGTGGGAATCCCGCTGGTGTTGCTCCTGGCGGCCATCGTGGCCGACACCACGCTTCGTTCCGGCGCCCAGGCGTACGCCGGCCATCCCCTCGCGGACAACGTCGTCGCCCCCGCACTCGCTCTGAGCCGCACGTTCGAGCAGGTGGCCGCCCGCGTCCGTCCCGAGGTGGTGAGCGTCTATTCCGAGAAGATCGTCAAGGTGCGCAGCTTGCCGTTCGGCGACGACGACTTCTTCCGCCAGTTTTTCGGGGACGGCGCGATGCCCTTCCAGACGCCTCAAGAGCAATCCATCCCTCAGCGGGGCATGGGATCGGGAATCGTGATCGATGAACACGGCGACATCCTCACCAATCACCACGTGGTGGACGGAGTCGACCAGATCCGGGTCCGGCTGGCCGACCAGCGCACGATGACGGCCAAGGTGGTGGGGAGCGACGCCAAGGCTGATATCGCCGTGATCCGAATCGAGGGGGACGTCCCGTCGAATCTTCCGATCGCCCGCTTCGGTGACTCCGATTCGATCCGGGTCGGTGACCTCGTGCTGGCGATCGGAGCTCCCTTCGGGCTCACGCAGACCGTCACCCAGGGCATCATCAGCGCGACCGGACGCTCGAACGTCGGGATCGAGGACTACGAGGACTTTCTGCAGACCGACGCTCCGATCAATCCCGGCAACTCGGGCGGGCCGCTGGTGGACATGCGCGGCGACGTCGTCGGCATGAACACGGCGATCGCGACACACCTTGGTCAGTCCGCAGGGGTGGGCTTCGCGATTCCGGCGAACCTGATCCAACACGAGCTGCCGACGCTGCTGCGGGGCGGCCAGATCGCGCGAGGGTTCCTCGGGGTGACCATCCAGGACCTCACGCCCGATCTCGCGCGTGACTTCCACATGAATGGGAAGGTGGGGGCCCTTGTTTCAGAGGTGCGGAAGGACTCGCCGGCGGAACGCGCCGGCATCGAGACGGGAGACGTGATCGTCAGCTACGACCATCGCCCGATTGACGACTCGCGCGAGCTGCGGAACGCGGTGGCGGCGACCCTGCCGGGCCGCCGCGTCGAGGTCGGCGTGATGCGGATCGGGCGCCAGCGCTCGCTCGAGGTGGAGCTCGGTTCGCAGTCCGGGACGCCACTGGCGGCGGCTCCCGCTCCCGAGGGTCGGAATCTTCTCGGCCGGCTCGGGCTCGAGGTGGAGCCATTGACGCCGGCGCTGGCCCAGAACGCCGGCGTGGACGACACGCGGGGCGTGGCGATCCGCTCCATTGCGCCCGGCACCGTCGCGTCGATGTCGGGGCTCCGACCCGGCGACGTGATCGTCGAGGCCGATCACAAGTCGGTGGCCACCGTCGCCCAGCTCGAACACGAGGTCGCCGCCGATCCGAAGAACCTGCTGCTGCGGGTCGACCGCCGCGGCAGCAGTCTCTACGTCGCGCTGGCGGCTCCGACCTCCTGACGCCCGATCACAAGCGAGGCGGCTCGCCGGCGCCGAGGCGACGCCGCCGCGAAACGCGGCCGGCGCCGGGTGGCGGGATCAGGACTGAGACAATCGCCGCCCGCTCCAACGGGCCGCTCAGGACCCGCTGCCCAGTCGTTGCTCGACCTCCGCCACTGCGGAGTCGCCAGGCGAAAGCAGCGCCTCGCGGATCTGGAGCGCATGGCCCAGCGCAGCGCGCTCGCCGTCTCCGTCCTTCATGTCGCGCAGGCAGTCGGCATAGTCGATCCAGGTCGTTGCCGCCTCGAGGCTGTCGGTTCTGCCCGCACTCTCGAAGGTTCGGATCGCGCGTTGAAGCGCCCGTTGTGCCCGGGGATACTCTCCTTTCAGTCGCCACATCTCCCCGCGGGCGCGATCGACCTTGGCCAGCATCGGTGACTGAAGGCCGAATACCCGAGCGCGGATCTGGGCGGCGCGGGCCAGAGTGGACTCGGCGCGACCGAAGTCGCCCTGTCGCGCGGCGACTTTGCCGATATTGAGCAGCGCGGCGGAGATCTCCACGTGGTCGGGCGCATACAGCTTCTCGAGTAGGATCAGCGCCCGTTCATACAGGCCACGCGCGGCCTCGTAATGATCCAGGTCGAACTCCAGGCCTCCCAGGTTGTAAAGCGCGCTGGCCAGCCACGGAGTCGCCGGGCCGGGTTGAGCCTCCTGGATACGAAGGTTCTTCTCGTAGTATTCGCGCGCGCCCTGGCGGTCGCCGCTCTGGCTCAGCATGGTGGCGAGGTTGTTGTAGGTCGCTCCCAGCAGCGGATCGTCGGGGCGCAACAGGCGCTCGCGGATGGCGAGCACGCGTCGGGTCAGCGGAATTCCGCGCTCGAAGTCCAGCATGACGCCGTAGAGATTCGCGAGATTGCTGAGGCTCGCGACCAGGTCGGGGTCTTCGGGTTTGAGCCAGCGCTCGCGGATGGCGAGCGCACGCTGGTAGAGAATGAGCGCGGAGTCCCGGCGGTCGGTGATCCGCATGAGAATGCCCAGTCGGTTGTAGGCGGTGGCCAGTGCGAGGCTGTCAACGGGCGGAGCCGATTCGATCAGGGCAACTTCCGCCATGCCGAGCCGCTTGGCCTGAGGGTATTCGCCGATTTGGCGGTAGACGTCGCTGATGATCCCCGACACCCGAGCGCGCACCCGCGGCTGATCACGAAGCTCCGTGGCGATGCGCTGCGCGCCGCGGTCCAGGATCTCGCGGGCGCTCGGCGGCGTGCCCCGCGCGCGGTCGGGGTAGGACTCTTTGAAGAGTCCGAGCAGAAACTGGGTGGTGGCGTTCGCCACCTCGGCCGAACGCGTTGCGTCGAGGCGGGCACGCGAGGCGCGCAGGAGCCCGATCGTGGTGCCGATCACGCCGGCCACCAGCGCCAGCGTGATCACCGATGCCGCCAACACGCCGCCGCGGTGGCGCCGGACGAACTTGCGGGCGCGATAGCCGAGGGTTGGCGGACCGGCCTGCACCGCCTCGTGGTCGAAGTGGCGCCGGATGTCGGCCGCCAGCTCGGAGGGCGTCAGGTAGCGGCGAGCGGGATCCTTCTCCAGCGCCTTGAGCGTGATCCAGTCGAGATCGCCCTGAAGCGCCCTGCGGAGGGCCGAACGCTCCGTGGAACGGCTGCGCGTGACGGGGCTGGTCGAAGCCAGCGTGGCAATGCGCGCACTCGGCCGAGGGGGATCGACCTCACGGACGAGACGCAGCACTTCCTCGTGTGCCGCGGAACGCAGCGTCTCGGGGTCGAGCGGAGGCGAGCCCACCAGCAGCTCGTAGAGCAGGACGCCGAGCGAGTAGACGTCGGTGCGCGCGTCCACGGCGCCGGCGCCGAGGCCGGCCTGTTCGGGGCTCATGTACGCCGGGGTTCCGAGAAAGTGTCCTCGCGACGTCAGCCGCGTGCGATCGCGGTCCTCGCCGCCGATGGCCTTTGCGATTCCGAAGTCGATGATCTTGGGAACCGGTTTGCCCTCGTGCTCCTCGACCAGCACGTTGGAAGGCTTCAGATCGCGGTGGACGATGCCCTGGAGATGCGCGTGCTGAACTCCGGCGACCACGTCGAGGAACAACTCGAGCCGGCGCGCCACCGGGAGCCGGCGCTGGTCACAGTATTCGCGGATCGTGGGCCCGCGCACCAGGTCCATGACGAAGTAAGGGCGTCCATCGGGCGTGGTCCCCGCATCGAGCACTCGAGCGATGCACGGATGACTCATCAGCGCGAGGGCCTGCCGCTCGGCCTCGAAGCGCCGCAGCACGTCGCGCGTGTCCATGCCGAGCTTGATGGTCTTGAGCGCAACCTGGCGGTGAATGGGTTCGTGCTGTTCGGCGAGGAACACCTCACCCATACCGCCCTCGCCCAGTCGCTGGAGAATTTGGTACGGGCCGAGCGACGTACCGACCAGCTCAGCGCGCGGCACCGCCACGAGATCGGCGGCCGCTTCGGCCACCGCACGCCCGATCCAGGGTTCCGCTTCGCCCGCCTCCGCGAGCAGCGCCTCCACTTCGCGACGAAGCGCCACATCCTCTCCGCATTCCGCGTCGAGCAGGGTGCCACGTTCTTCCGGCCGCACCTCGAGCACGCGATGGAAGATCCGCTGCAGTCGTTCCCAGTCGAGCGGGCTCATCGGCATCACTCCCTAGTGGGTTCGTGGGCGCGCGCGATCCGAGTGGTCGTCAGGACTGGCCTTCCTGCAACCGGGACTTGAGCCAGGCGCGGGCGAATCGAAGGTCGCGATCCACAGTGGCGGGCGAGGTGTCGGTGAGGCCGGCGATCTCCTCATGGCGGAGGCCCGCGAAATAATAGAGCTCCACGACGCGGCCCTTGCGCGGGTCAAGCGCAGACAGTCGCGTGAGCGCCTCGTCGAGGTCGACGACGTCGCCGGCCGGGACCGGCGACGCCACGCTCTCGCTCAGGGGCTCGCGCGCCGCTCCCGATCCCCGCTTGAGGCTCCGGCGCGAGCGCGCATGATCCACCAGGATCCGTCGCATCGCGCGCGAGGCGACCGCGAAGAAGTGCCGGCGATCCTCGAGCGACAGATCCGAGTCGACGAGCCGGGCATACGCTTCGTGCACCAGGGCGGTCGGCTGGAGCGTGTGCTCCGGTCGCTCGCGACGCATGTGCCTGCGGGCAAGACGGAGCAACTCGTCGTAGACCAGCGGGATCACCTGGTCGAAGGCGCCCTGCTCCCCGGCGCTGCAACGCCTGAGAAGGAGCGTGACAGTATGCGCGGTCGAATCCGGCATGGGCGGCGCGTCCCTCCCGATGGCTCGAGAGACTCGATCCCGATGGGCCCCGCCGGAGGCGGGGCCCCTGCCACCTCAGTAGCTCCATGTTCCGCGGATCCGCACGCTGAGGCGGCCTTCCGTGTCCGTGTAAGTGTAATCGAGAGTTCGCGAATTGTCTTGCCGGTAGGCCGCGGGGAGATTGACGGTGATCCAACCCACCCGATCGTCGTCGCCGCCCACGTCCTCGTCCATCACGTAGATGCGATGCGAGGCGTCGTAGCGAAGCACCTGCGGCAGTGAGCCGTCGAGAGCACTTGCCGCGGTGTTGAAGGAGTAGGTCTTTCCGGATTCGGCGTTGGCCGTCGTGCCCGACGTGTAGTCGGGCATGTGCCCGGGGACCTGGAGCACAACGTAGAGATCCGGGCGCCGGCTGCTGGAAATCGCGGACAGGTCCCAGTCGCTGCCGTCGCTCTTCTTGCTCGGAAATCTGGTGACGCTGATCGAAGTGACCACCCCTTCTAGAGGAGTACGGATTCCGACCGTCGGGGGAATGGTCGCCTGGTTGGCCGTCGGATCCGGCGACGTCGGGCTCTTCCCGCAGCCGGACGCGACCAGGATGAGCGCCGCGAAGGCGAAGAGCGCGGGAATCCACGAAGTGGGCTTCATGTTCGACCTCCGTTTCTGGGTTTCGGGGCCTGGATGGCCTCTGTCCCCGGAGGCGAGAAAACGTGGGCAATCCCCTCACGGCTCGGAGTCTGAGCCGGCAACCGACTGGGAGTCGGTCCGATACGGACGCTGCTCGGCTGACCCGCTCCAGCCGGAGCCAGGATGGGCGGGCCGCCCGCCCGCTCTCACCCGACGCATTCTCTACGCGCCCGTCCCCCCGCCCTCCTCCGACACCGCAGTGCGGCCTCAGCGGTGGAGCATCACCCTCTGCCCGAGCTCGACGCGCCCGACGCCAGTGACCGTGGCGTAGACGCCGGCGTTCGACTGATTGGCTCGAGCGACCGCCTTCAACACCCCGTGGTCGAGGGTGCCGTGGTCGGGGTCGATATTCACCATCATGCAGCGAAGGTCTCGCTGGGTGACGCTGAGCGCCGGCGCATCGCCAGCTTCACCGAAGCGGAGCACACCGCCCACCCACTCGTCCTCCTCGAAGGGCACGGCGCGGGTCGAGCGGATCACGAGGTTCGGGCGGAAGCGCCGAATGTCCTCGCGCACTCCCGCGAGCCGGCAGACCTCGCCGGTCGTCGTGGAGGTGATCACCGAGATGCTCGCCTCATCGAACATGCCGTGCTTCAACTGCGCCATCTCGACCGGGCCGCCGTGCCGGTGTCGGATCTCGGCCGCGAGCGCCCCTCCGAGCAGCGGCACCTCCTCCCCCTCGGGCAGGCGAACGCGCACCGGGGGAGCGTCGCGGCTCCCGCCTTCGGCTCGTAGCGGCGTAAAGAGCACCAGCTCCGGAAACTTGCTGGCGTTGAGCCAGGGGAAATCGCCGCGCGCCTCGAGGAGGCGAAGTGCAAAGCGGCGATCGCACTCGAGGCCGTGCCAGCCGAGCACCGCGGCCGGGAGCGACTCGCCGCGCATGGATTTCACCGGATAGCGATAGATCGCTTCGATCGTGCCCAGCACGGTCGGCAGTTCGTTCACTTTGTCTCCCGGAACGCCAGATCCGCGAAGGGCTCGAGAATGCCGCAGCCTACAGGATCTCGACGCGAATGCCACCCCGCTCAGGGCCCTGAACACGCTCCGGCCGCGTGCCGACCTCAGCGCCGATCGCCTCCGGGCGGCCGTCGCTACGCCGCGTCTCGGATTCGCACGAGTGTCCAATCCCGAACGCTGTCGTAGCCGCTCGATCACGTCTCCTTCATCGCAGAACCACGCATCTCGTCGTGCGCACCTCGCGATCGGCGGCGAGCCGCAAGAAGTAGACGCCTTCCGGAACGCGCGACGCGTCGAGACGCACCACGTGCCAGCCCGCCCTCTGGCGACCGTCGGCGAGCACCAGCCGCCGAGCACCGGTCACGTCGTAGAGGGCGAGGGTCACGTCCGCCTCGCGTGGCAGCCCGAAGCGCACCAGGCCACCACCACGAATCGGATGCGGCGCGGGCGGACCGAGCGCGAGCGAGACGGGTAGTTCGGCCGCGATGGGGGAAGTCACCGCGCTTGCGCCGGCTGGACTCGCCAACGTCCAGAGCCCGACGTCGGGAATGAGGAGCGAGTCGACCGCGGGATCGAGCCCGTTGTCGGTGCGTCGAACCCCGGAGCGCGGGGCCCACGAGCCGTCCAGCCAGCGATAGGCGATGGCGCTCGTGGCGTTCCCGATCGAGCGATCGAACAGCGAGCCCTGCTCGCTCGTATTCCATTGAACCGACGCAAGCATCGCACCGGTGGCCGCGCTCGGATGCGTGATCGCCCAGGCGCGAGTGAGTCCGTGGTCCGGGGCGATTCCCGTCTGCAGAGGCGCGTCGAAAACCGCCACGCGGAAACTGTCGGTTGCGGACTGAGTGCGGAGCGACACCGGATCGTAGTGGCTGTTCCCCACCGGAAACGAGACGTCGGCGCCCACCCCGACCGTGCGCTCGAGCCGGCCAGTGGTGTCGGGAGTGACGACGTAGCTGGCGGCGGAGCCGCCGGTGATCGCGCCCGCGAACAGGTCGTGCCCGCCGAGCGAGAGCCAGCCGGACTGGAGCGCCAACGGGCCGGCCACCGTCATCGGCTCCGCGATCGACGCGGTACCGTGGAGCGCGAGCGTGAGCCCCGCCAGTGTCGAGACGCCGCTCAGCGAGGGAGAGCCGTATCCGGCGAGGACCAGCGCGCTGCCGGCGCGCGGATCGAACGACCCCGTGGCAATCAGGTCGCCCGCGATCACGAGTTGCGTCGCCCCGCTCACGCGGACGACCGTGCCGCCGTCGATCACCAACGCCGGCACGCTCGCGCGGGCCGGCGACGCGAGCGCCAGCAGGGAAACGACCAGCGCGATTCCGCTCGGGAAGCCGTGGCGCTCGCTCACTGCGGAATCACCTGAATCGTCATCGAATTGCCGGAGATGGTGCCGCTGCTGCTGTCGCCGAACGTAATCGTCTTGCTCCCGCTGATCGTGAATCCCTTCACCTTGAGGGTATGTGTGCCGGACGAAAGGTTGATGCCATCCGTGAAGCTGATGATCTCGATACCGCCGTTCGCGACGGTCTTGTTGTAGATGCGCACATCGACGTTGTCGACATCGAGGTAGGCGGAACAGAAGGACGCCCCGCACGCGACGCACCCGGGGTCGCTGACCGGCACGTTGACGCTGACGATCGCCCGGGCCGGCCCGGACAGCGTGACGGTCTTGGTCATGTCGGGAAGATCTGCTCCGGTATGATCCGTGAGTCCAAGCGTGTGCGGTGAGTCGATGATCGTGATGTTGTTGTACTGGGAGTTGGTCGGCGATACCCAGGTCGCCGCGCTGGCCGAGCCATTGGAGCTGAGGACCTGACCGGCGGCGCCCACCGCTCCGTTCACTGCCAGTGCGCCGGTGGGCTTCACGGCGAACCGCTCGTTGAAGGTTCCAGCCGCGTCGTAGCCCATCGCCACGTCGGCATTGGGATTGTCGGCGAAGATCTGGAGCCGGTTGCCCGCGACCCCGAAGCCCACGTCGCCCGTCGCGCCCGGATAGAGCGTGATCTTCTTGCCCAGGCTCGCCGGGAAGCCGAGCGGCGCATCTGGCGAATCCGTGCCGATTCCGACGCGGGAAGTGCTCCCGTTCAGCATCAGGATCCGGTTTCCCTGCGCGCCGAGCGTGAGTACATTGTAGCCGCCGGGCTGCCCCTGCTGCTCGATCCTCGCGTCGCCGGCTACGCCGCCCGCAGTGGCGACGCCAATCTTGAGCCGGTACGACGGGCTGCCGATGCGCACGTCCCCTTCGGTGCTCGCCACGTCGTAGAGCCCGCCCACGACATCGAGGCGCGACTGCGGGTTGGCGACTCCCACGCCGGTGTTGCCGTTCCCGAGAATCGAGAGCCGGCCGCCGGCAACGAACGGAGCGTCGACGAAGAAGTTTCCAAGGCCGCCGAAACTCGCCACCACGCTGTTGGTGCTGTCGGTCTGGACGCGCAGGCCGTCGTACGCATCCTCGATCGAGAGGCGGTGGCCGGGATTCGAAATCCCAATCCCGACGTTGCCATTGTTGTAGTAGAGCTTGGTGCCGTTCGCGAGCCAGGGATTGCCTGGAACCGTGGTGTTGTCGATCAGCTGCCTCCAGCTGGGCGAGCCCGGGGTACCGGCGTTGATCCAGAGTCCGGGAGTGGCGTCGGTCTGATACACGACCAGACCCGTGGCGGGAAGCGGAATCGCGCCACGCTGGAAGGCGGTCATGCGGGGCGGCAGGAACCCCTTGTTGGTCGAGGACAGGTCGAGCAACGCGGAGGTGTCGGCGGGCGCCGAGCTCGAATTGATGGCCACGCCCTGAGAGAAGGCGGCGGAGGGCGCAAGGATCGCCACTGCCGACACCACAACAAACGCGCTGCGCATGGGGCCTCCTGGTTCGATTCGCGCCGGAAGCCTCCTTGAGGATACGCGGGCTTCCAAGCTGTCGAACCCAGGTTTGGACGCAAAGTCAGGAAATTTCCGCCGGCCGCGGTCGAGGGGCGACGGGCTGGCAACCCGACGAGCCGGCGGCATGCCTGCTCGAATCTGCCGGGCTGATGCACTCGGGGCTCTGTTGCACCACGGCTGCCATCCGGTCCAGCGCGTCTATGGAGCCGGGCGTTCCGCCATGCGGCTATGCCAGGCGGAGCGCCGGCACGCCGCTCGGGTGTGGCATACTGCCGGGGTGTCCGTAGATCGTCGGCGTTCCCTCCCCCCGGAGCCGCAACCGGAGAATCAGGGCTCCCCCGCGGTGGCGACGGAAGGACTGACGCGCCGGTTCGACCAGCTGCTGGCGGTGGACCATCTCGACCTCACCGTCGCCCGCGGCGCGTTCTACGGACTGCTCGGATCGAATGGGGCCGGCAAGACGACGATGATCCGCATGCTCACGACGCTGCTGCCGCCGACCTCGGGAACGGCGCGCGTCTCGGGTTTCGACGTGGTGCGACAGCCGCGCGAGGTCCGACGGCGGATCGGCTACGTGCCCCAGCTGCTTTCAGCGGATGCCGGCCTCACAGGTCGCGAGAACCTCATGCTCTCGGCTCGACTCTACGCCATTCCTCCCCTCGAACGGCGCGAGCGGATCGAGGAGGCGCTGGCCTTCATGGGACTGGCCGAATTCGCCGACAGTCTGGTGAAGACCTACTCGGGGGGCATGATCCGGCGACTCGAGATCGCCCAGTCCATGCTCCACCGCCCGGCGGTGCTGTTCCTGGACGAACCCACAGTCGGCCTCGACCCGCGCGCGCGTCACGCGGTCTGGGACCGCCTCCGCGAGCTTCGGGAGCGCTACGGCACCAGCGTGCTCCTGACCACGCACGATATGGAAGAGGCCGACGCACTGTGCGACTTCATCACACTGTTGCATCGCGGGCGGGTCGCGGTCTCCGGCGCGCCCGACGCACTCAAGGCCGCGATCGGCAAGGACGCCACCATGGATGACGTATTCGTCGCACACACCGGCGGCACGATGGAGGAGACCGGCTCTTACCGTGAAGTCGCTCGCACACGAATCACCGCTCACCGCCTCGAGTGAGCCGCCGATCGCGATCGTCGAGTTCGCGCGCCAGGTGGTGGCGATCGCGGACGGCGAGCTTCGCAAACTGTTGCGCGACCCAACCGAGGTGTTCACCCGTTCGCTGCAGCCGATTCTGTGGTTGCTCGTGTTCGGCCAGGTCTTCACGCGGGTGCGGGCGATTCCCACCGGGTCCATGCGCTACCTCGACTTCATGGCCCCCGGGGTACTGGCGCAAAGCGTTCTGTTCACCGCGATATTCTACGGCATCGCGATCATCTGGGAGCGCGACCTCGGGATCGTCCAGAAGATGCTGGTGAGCCCGGCCTACCGCAGCGCGCTGGTGCTGGGAAAGGCCGTTTCGGCTGGCGCCCGCGGGCTGACCCAGACCGTGATCATCTATGCCGTTACCCTGCTGCTCGGCGTTCACCTGCGCCTCGAGCCGCTCGCCGTCCTCGGAGTCGTGCTTTCGGTGCTGATCGGCTCGGCGGTGTTCTCGACCTTTTCCCTCATCATTGCCTGCATCGTCAAGACCCGCGAGCGCTTCATGGGCATCGGGCAGGTGCTCACCATGCCGCTGTTCTTCGCGAGCAACGCGATCTATCCGATCACCATGATGCCGGGCTGGCTGCGAGGCATCGCGCACTCGAACCCGCTCACCTACCTGGTGGACGCATTGCGCACGCTCATGGTGCAGGGCGGCGAAAGCGCGTTCGGACTCGGGCTCGACGCGACCGTGGAGCTGACCGCGCTGCTGGTGCTCGTGATCATCGCGTCTCGGCTCTACCCATCGGTCGCGCGATAGGATCGTGGCTTGCGGGCGCTCGCGGGCGATCCCGCCGCTCAACCGCCATCGAAGTCCGCCGGGCGCGACCCGCGTAGTGCGAGGTCTACGGCCAGCCAGAGCAGCCGGCTGAACGGATAGAACCACAGCGCGAACAGCACGATCGTACCGACTCCGGCGCCGTAGAGCATGGAGCGCGGCCAGTCGGGGTGCGCCGCCCCGAGCACCGCGAGCGCGACGGCGACCAGGAGTGCTCCGATCAGATTGAGCGTGTATGCGCCGAGGAAGTAGTCGGTCTCGCCGCGATCAAGCCGCAGTCCGCAACTCGGACAGCGCGTCACGGTGCCGATCCAACCGAGCCGGAGCCCGCCTCCGCCGCAGTTCGGGCAACGCAGGCGAGCGGCGCGGAACAGCGAGTCGAGCACTTTCACCGGGCGGTTTGAACCGAATCGCGAACCGCGGGATCGAGCATCGGGATCATCTGAACTGCGGAATCTACCGCCGGCCGAGCGATCTCTCCACCCACCGCGATTCCCGGTGCTCAGGCGCGCGAGCGCTCCCCAACGGGAAACACCCGCGACGCCTGCGGTCCCTCTTCCCCTTGCTCGATTTCGTATTCAACTGGAGTTCCGGGTTCGAGCCGGTCGAAATCCAGCTCATGAAGCGAGCGGCGGCTGAAGTAGACGTCGTTGCCGGGCTGGCCATGGATGAAGCCGTAGCCGGCATCGCGGAAGATCCGCTTGACGCTCCCCTGCATCCGCGGCCCCGGGCTCTTGGTCACCCGGCGGCGCTTGAGGCAATGGCGATCCACCTCGATGGTCAGGGCCCGGAAGGCCGCGTGCACCGCGGCTCGCAGCTGTTCCTTCTGCTTGTCGGCGCGCAGGGTTTCGCCTTCGACGTTCGCGACCAGCGCCACTTCCTCG